>DAOTWL010000254.1:0-6221 GCA_034435875.1 Anaerolineae bacterium | reverse complement strand
GCAAGAGTGCAAGAGTGCAAGAAGTTTTAAGAGTGCAAGAGAGCAAGAGTGCATTATTATATAGGAAGGACCCACCACCATCTTTTCCCCTCTTGCCCTATCTTCCTTTCGGCCGTCGGCCGAAAAGAAGAGGCCGGTCTATGATATACACATTACAACACAAAACACGCCCGGCCACCCTGATAGTGGACGGGCGTTACGCTACAATGGTCTCCGCTGGGACGCCCGCACCGTCCGGGTTATCGCCTCGGGCTTTTGCTACAAGCCGCGAGGCTTTTTTGTTGTTGTTATACTCCGCCCTCGCACTTTCTGAGCCCCCCCGGCTAAAGCCAGGGGGAGACGCAGGAGAACATCATTTCTCTCAGCTCTCTGCTTTCATTCATATCTCCCGAATTTTCATCTCGCTTTCTCAGAAATGAAATGGATGCAGAGCGGGCGGAATGATCCTGCAAATACATCGCCTGAAGGTCCCCGACGGGCATTGTACCCAGTGCCCCCGAGAATGGCATTGGGCGCGGTTTCTGCCCGTTCTAACGCGTCGCGCAAAGATTCATACCCGTGGATCTTTCTTTTGCCGGTTGCCTTCACGATACCGTCCTGGCTGAGTGTGAATAAGACTCCTTCATTCCTACCAATTCCTTTTACTTCTCCACTTTCGCTTATAACGATCGGAACAAACATTGATACTTCGGACCCTTCCATTTTCCCCCCCTTAAATGGAATACGCTTGACAAGTAGAACGGGCTGAGGTATTATATAGACGGGGCTTGGCCAGCAGCAAGCCAGTTTCTCCTCCCGCCCCGCCGGTACCGGCGGGGCTTTCTTTTTGCCCCCGACGTGTTTTTTTTCCCGCTGTTAATAAATATGCCGCCGCCTTCTTTGTAAATTTCCCACTCGCAATCGCATCATATAAAATCGGTTCTGGTATTGCACAATAGCACCCAACGGGCCGAGTCCCCGAGTCTAATCGCCGATCGCCTTGTCAATACCTATAGGGGGAAGGCCCAGAGAATCCAGACTCTCCCGAGCGCCTTGTACTGCCTGCGGATAGTTCCGCGTGGCCTCTTGCAATCTCTGGATTAGTTCATTTCCTATTTGGTACAGGTACCGCTCGTAATCCCTCACCGCTTCCCTGGCTACCACCGGGTCGGCCGGAATTTCCAGCGTGCAGTAACCCGGCACCCAGGCATAGAGGGCATAGCAGGCCTGGGACTCTTCCCCAGTGAGCACCCCAACTTCGTTCCCGCTGGCATCCAGCAAGGTATGCTGGGTAAGAAAGGAATGCCAGGAAACGGGCCGCCCTGATACCCGGATGGACTGCATCTCCGGCCTGGGATGAGTCGGAAGAAAAGCAGAGATAGCCTTCAGGCCGTCTGGTAGCATCTCTTGCCGTGCTTTCTCTACGACTTGTTCCCAGTGTATTCGCCGGGACGGCCCCTTACGCCCCTCTGTCATCTTCGGGAACGACAGCCGCTCCCGAACCAGTTCTACCAGCCCCTCATAGATGCGGGGAAGGTACTCTTTTGGATCCAACCCCAGCGCTTCCAGTACCGCTTCGTCTAAAACACGGCGGTCCCTTTGTTTTACCTCTTGTGCGATGGGCATAATCGGCCGTTGTTTTAACTGGTCAAAAGCAGAGGAGATCCGTTCCTGAAGAGGCCCAGGGATTCGCGGTATTTCCGGCACGAGTAAGTCTTTTATTTCGGCCCCATAAAAGTAGAGAACCCCCTGATTCCACGTTGAACGGCCAGTCAGTTCAACCAGCAAGAAAGAGAAGGTAGAATTCAGAAGGGCGGCACACAAATCCGGATGGTCGTGAGGTGATATTTCAAAAAAAGTGCTGCTGGTGATAAAACCCGGGTTAACAGGAAAGCCAAATCGCTGGCCGATAAAGCGATTAGAGATCATCATACCTGGCGATCGCACGGGAAGATTGAACCATTCTGGATGACGGGACTGGGCGCAACTGATTTGGGGGAAAGGTATCCCAATGGAGCCAGTAAGCCCACGGCCATTAGTACGTTGTTGTTCGCCCCACTGGATATATTCCAGCGCCTTTGGATAGCCGCGCTTTTGTAACTCCTCCCGGTCATATGGGCAGAGGAAAAGGTATCGGCGGGCTTCCAGACCCCTTGGGGCTAAACTGTCAACTTCTTTAAAGGAAAGAAGAACAGGTTTCAGCAAGTCTTTCTCAATCTCCCCCACCCACCCCCGGGCATTGCGCACCCGCAGGGCGCCGGGGGTCTCTGTCGGCTTCTCCAGCGGCTCCAAGCAGAAAAAGTCCCTGGGGGAAATATCACAGCCGTTGCGGATTTCGGCAATTTGGCCCAGCGGTACAAGTTTGTCGCCAACGGCCCGGAGAATGTCAAAGTACACCTGGGGGGCGCGGATGTAGAGGCCCCATTTGGCCGTAGGCCCTTTGGCTTGCAGTTCCGCCTCCAATTCGGCCTGGGGGACCAATCGGACGCGGAAAGCATCGGTTTCCAGGGTGTGAACGCCGCGCGGTGGCTCCAAAACCCCTGTGCGGGCATCCCAGTGGGCCACCTGAGCGTCGGCGGTCTCTATCTGGCGGACCAGCGCGTCCACCTTCAGCCATCGGTCCGCTTCCCGATGGAGCAAGTCCTGGGGGAGGAGTTCAGTAAGGGACTTTTTGACCTTGACGAAGCGCACAACGTGGGCACAGCGAGCCTGAGAATCCTCACACCGCTCCAAGATGATGAAAGCGGTATTGACCGATGCGTCCTCAAACCAGGGCTCGGCCCAAGAGGCAACAATGGCAATGATTTTGAAGTGCCTCAGGAAGAAGCGCTTGAGTTCGTAGCCATAGTTCGCGTCCAACCAGGCGTTAGAGGTAACAATGCCCATCCGCCCCCCTTCTTCCAGAAAAGCGGCGGCGTGGTAGAAGAGGTAGGCATAGATGTCGGCCTGGCCGGAGAGGCGCAGGTCTACCCGGCCATTCTGAATCTGCTTGTCCAGCCAATCCTGATATTTCCCCGGCCCTTCCCGGAGGACCGTTTCCAGTTCCCTCTTCTGGATGCCTTCCACATAAAACAGGTCAGGGTCTTTCCAGAACCACTCCCGGGCGATGGCCCGGACGATCTCTCGCTTGTAGCCGGGGTTCTGACGCTCTATCAGTTCCTGACGGATGTAGGGAAAGTTGCCGACAATGCCGTGGAACGGGGGGATAGATAATCGGTTTCGGACATCTTCTCGGGCAGAGGTCTGCGTTGAGGGGAAATCCAGCACCTGCCCGGGCCGAATCTGAAAGAAATCCTGGACGATAATACGTGGAAAATTGCGGGTATCCCGAATCTGGCGGAAGAGATTAATGGTCGCCAGTTCGGCGGGGAAATGGGCGATGTCTATACCCCAGAGACGTTCCAGCAGAAGGGCGTGGCCGGTTTCCTGGGAATGGCGGGCCGCAAGCCAGCGAAGACGGCTGCAGAGACGATTGAGAAAAGCGCCAGAGCCGCAAGTGGGGTCCAGGTATGTGGCGTCGTGCCGGTCAGCAATGAAGCCCAGGATTAAGTCCACCAGGTCTTCGCGAGTAAAGAACTGGCCCAGGTTATGGCGATCCTCTGGGGGGACAATGTTCTCCAAAATCTGTCCGACGACGTCTTCATTCAGCAAGCCAAAATCGTAGCGGTGGAATTTCTCCAGAAAGTCGTTCAGGACATTCTCCGCGGCCGGTGGAAGGCCTAAGCCGTCCAGCGGAAATCGCTCAAAAAAGGCCGGCCAGTTCATCCCTTGAGCATAAGAGAGGGCATTCCAGAGGAGATCAGAAAAGGACCGTACATTTCCTGGATGGAAGGAAAGATCGGGCAGGCTCGGATCATAGCGACGGGCAATGAAGTAGAAAAGAATGCGGAGAACCAGAGAATAGGCCCAGTGGCGCGCCATCAGGTCATCCAAATTGGGGAGTGCCGTCGGATACCCCTGCTGGACCGCCCACCAATTTAAGCGTTTCTGGACTTCTCTCTTCTTCTTCTCCTGAAAAATCCGTCTCTCCAGAAGAGGAACCAGGCCCTGAACAGCTTCCTGAAGTATGCCAATAAAATAGAATTTGTCTGGAACATAGGGGGGCAAAGATTCCCCGCGGGCCAGCCGGGCCAGGTCATCCAGAATCCTCTTTGCCTGTTCTTCTACCTGGGCCCGTCGGAAGGGGTCCCCCCACTCTTCCAGGGATCGGAGCAGAAGGGCGGGGTATTCCTTCAGTCGGTCCAGTTGGTGGTCCAGGACCTTGCAGAGTTCGCCGTACTGAAAATCCCACAGTACGACGTAACGAGCCCCCAAAACAGCGGCCTTCTCCAGAACAGTCTCTGGGTTTTCCTCGGCCTGGCTGTTGGGGCTTTTCAGTTTGCAAAGGGCAAATACTCTTTTTTCCCCGTAATCAGTCCAGACCACAATGTCTGGAAACTCATCGCTTCCCTTGAGATCAGCAGAAATCTGTTCAAATGGCAAACTGTCCCGCTGGATATGGCCGTTCAGGACCCCTACCAGCGCGGTTGCGATTTCCCTTTCGTTGATGGTGGGTCTGGACACCAAACTATCTCCCACTTTGTAGTGCAACGGGCTCAATGACAGAGCCGTCATTCTCCAGCCGGAAGAGATAAACCCCCACTTCGTCATATCCCAGCCGGTCCCACTCCGGGTCCAGGCCTTCCGGTTGACGGCCTTCCTTCAGGGCCTTCTCCAGAAGCAGGTGATTGCTGATCTGGTGAAGGATAATGTCGCTATGGGTCGTACACAGCACCCACACGCCCCACCGCGCCAGCCGCACCATCACGGTGGCAATGCGCCGCTGATTCTCCGGGGATAGATGGGCCTCTGGCTCCTCTATGATAAGCCAGTCTCCGGGGCTGATAATCTTCTTTCTGAGCAGAAGATCCAGCGGCGCTAATTCAGCCAGGCCAGAGGAAATGGCCGTTAGAGGAATTCGCATCCCCTTCTGGAAAAGCATCAACTCCGGTTCTTCAGGAGAAAGCCAGTCTATATATCCGTGCAGGATTTCTTTCTCCAGCAAATCAGTTATCGCCGTTTGGTCTTTGCTTATTCCTGGTCCTTTCCACCCAGCCCAATGGGATGCTCCTTTCTCCGTCAGTGTTAATAGAAAGTCCCCCGCTACTCCGGCATAGGGCGTCGTCTCTATGCGTCGGAGACCAAATTCTCTCCGGACCAGCCGGATGGCCATTGCGGCCAGCACTTTCCAGACCTGCAGTAGTCCGGCGCGTGCCGCGGGAAGGTAATAACTCGTTGGGGGAAAACCCACGACTCGCTGCAAGGCCAAAGAGAACTTCCGTTGGCCCAAAAATCGTGGCCGCTCGCGATGGTGATGTGCTGACGGGAAAAAACGAATCTGGTCCCACCCCCGCTGCATCCATTTCCAGGCCGTCTCTTGTTGCCAGAGGCCTTGAATCTGAAGGGGGATATCTCCTATTTGGACACTAATTTCCAGCGAATCGCTTCCCTGGCGAACGATCGGGCCCACTGAGTCCCGGCCGAGATACTGGGGGAGGTGGTGTTCCAGAAAGGCAGTCGCCCGACGGGGCCACCCGGCAAGAATAGCAAACCCTTCGGGGTCAGCGATGATTGCGGAATCTGTGGTGTTAAAAACAGACTCTAAATGTAAAGTCTCCCACAGGGATTGCCCGAACAAGTAGGCCAATGTCGCCGCGTACGTCTTCCCACTCCCGTTGGGGCCGATGAAGATCGTCAGCGGGGCCAGGTCAAAACTTCCCTCGCGGATGGGGCCAAGGTTTTTCACCGCGCATTGAATCTGGGGCCACTTTTGCTCTGTCATACGATTTCTCCTTTTACTTCCCGCATCCTGCTTCTTGCTTCCTGCATCCTGCATCCTGCATCCTGTATCCTGCATCCTGCATCTTCTATGCAATCATACACCAAAACGGGAAAATCGTCAGCCCTTGTGGTAAACCCCGTTTCGGGTTATAATAGACCACAGACCACAGACCATAGACCACCGTGGCTCGTTGTCTGTGGTCTGTCATCTGTGGTCAGTGGTCAGTTGTCTGTGGTCTGTTTGGGGAAGTGTCGGAATTGGTAGACGAGCGTGACTCAGAATCACGTGGGCCTCCCGTGCGGGTTCGAGTCCCGCCTTCCCCACTGGCGCGGATGACCCATAACCAGTTTCCCATTACCCAATCTACCAGTACCCGGAGGATGAATGGAACAACCGGCAATCTCTGTGACAACGGAATCCA
>DAOTWL010000253.1:0-4666 GCA_034435875.1 Anaerolineae bacterium | reverse complement strand
GATCTCGGCCATAGAGAAGGCTTTATCCAGGAGCGGGCGGGGGAGGGTGTAGAAGGGGGCCAGCCCGGCGATCAGCGCCAGCCCGTAATCGGGCCGGAGGAGGATGATGCCGAAGAGCGCCAGGCCGGCGACGACCGTCAACAAAAACCAGGGGGAGTAGTAGAAGAGGCCGGCGGCGGCCAGGGTGACTGCCAGCCCGCCGCCCTCCCCCAGTCGGCGGAAGACGCCGCCGCCCGTCTCCAGGCCCCAGGTCATCCAGGCCCCGGCCCAGAGGAGGCCGGTGACGGCCAGGGTCACCGCCCAGCGGACCCCCTCCGAGAGGCGCGCCCAGGCCGCCGCGACGGCGCGCCCGGCCCGGCCCCCGTCCATCCGCCGCCCCAGGGCCACCATTCCCGCCAGCGCGCCCAGCGCCAGGGCCCCCAGGCCCAGCAGCGCGCGGCGATAGGGACGGTCGTCCGGGTGGTAGCCCACGCTCCACCCCGCCAGCGGCCACTGGTCCCACCCCCGCTCGGCGACGACGACGGCCGTATGGGGGCCTGCCGGCAGGCCCCGCGCGGCCGGTATCGTGACCTCCTGCGGCTGATAATCGGGGGAGGTCAGGATGACGTAGGCCCGGCCGGCCTCATCCCGGGGCAGAGCGTTCGCCGATTCCCCGTCTATCGTGACGTAGAGGTAGGCCCGATAGTTGCCCCGCCGCACCCGCAGGCCGAAGTCCGTCCCCCAGAAAGGAATCGTCACTGTGTACGTCCCCTCCTGCCCCGGGTCGGCCCCCAGGTCGGAGAGTTCCCAGTCCCCTTCCCATTCGGCCACGCCGGAGGACGGGGTCCAGTCGCCGGGGTCGTTGGTGGGAGGACGGTGGGCCCATTCGGCCACCGCGTCGTAGAGGGCCCGGGGCGCGCCGTCCGGCCCGACGAGGGCGAACCCCCAGTGGCGGCGGGCGTCGGGGGTGCCGGTGCCGGGCGCCGGGAGGCTCAGGTCGGGCTGGAGGTGGGCCAGGCACAGCGCGCCGGCCCAGGGCCACTCCCGGCGGGCCCGCTCCAGCGCGCCGACGGTGTACTCCGCCTGCATCCCTTCGTCCACCGTCCCCCAGATGGAGGGGACGTCCGCCCACTCCGGCGGCAGACTGTTCCAGCCGAAGTGGGAAACCCAGAGGGCTTTCCCGCCGTCCCCATGGGCCCCCATGACCTCCCGGATGAGGACCGCGCGGGAGAAGTTCAGCACTCCCTCATCCACCCGGCGGTCCTCCGGCCCGGTCTCAAACCCGTAGGCCTGGGCCGCGACGATGTCCCCGTAGGGGCAACCCGCGCGGTTGCCCCCCGCGCAGGCCACGTAGAATTCCTCCAGGAAACGGACCTCGGAGAGGTTCTCCGGCCCCCGTTCCACCGTGGGGGCCAGGCTCCCCAGGAGGATACGGGCATCGGGGTCGGCGGCGCGGACCGCCAGGGCGGCCTGGCGGAGGAGTTCGGCGTACTGGGCCGGATGGGGCCGCGTGCCCCAGCCGTCCTGCAGGTTGGGGTTATGCCAGACCTGGTAGTACCGGATCCGGTCGCCGTAGCGGGCGGCGACGGCCCCGGCGAAGCGGGCGAAGTCCGCCGGAGCCGGGGGACTCCCGGCCCAGTCCGGTGGGCGCTCCAGGACGGCGATCAGCCCCAGGCCGCGCGCGGCCGTCCCCTCCACGATGCGGTCCCAGGGGGCCCAGTCGTACTCTCCCGGGGCCGGTTCTATCAACGCCCAGGGGAAGGATTGCCGTACCCAGCGGAAGCCCCCGGCGGCGATGAGGTCCAGCGCCCGCTCCAGCGGCAGGGACGGCGAGGTGGCGTGCAGCGCCGCGTTGACGCAGAGGAGGGGGGCGTCGGCGTCGGCGACGGGTTCGGGCAGGCCCTGGGGGATGCCGCGCGTGGCGGCGCGCTGGTCGGCGACGACGGCCGCGCCGCCCAGCAGGGCCAGCGTCAGCAGAAGGGTCAGCAGGATGAAAGGAAGGGTGCGTTTCATCGGGCAGGAGGGCCCACCCCCCCCCCGCCGCCGAAGGCGGCGGGGGTGGGGTGAGGACAAAGCACCCGGGCCACCTCCGCCGGGTCGGCCCGGGAGGTCAGGTCCAGGCTCAGCGGCGTCACTGCCACCACCCGCTCCACCACCAGCGCGTAGATGTCGCTATCCGGCTCCAGGTCCCGGACGTCCCAGGCGGCCTCGTAGTCCATCCGCCCGGGTTGGGAGAGGTCATCCCGCCGGGGCGGGACCGGACGGAAGTAGGTCCGGCGGGATTGCCGGGTCAGCCGCCAGGGGGTTTCGGGCGTGGCGCCGTCGGGGACGTCCACTTTGAGGACGTCCACATCAAAGGGGAGCGCCACCGCCAGCATCCGGGAAGCGAAGAAGCGGGTGAAATGGGCCGCGACAGTGAAGTCCACCTCGTCGGAAAGATTCAGATGGACCTCTTTCGGGGCCTGCCGGGAGACGGCCAGGGCCGGGACGCCACAGGTGGCGCCCTGGAGCGCCGCGCCGACGGTGCCGGAGCAGGTCACGTCCGCGCCGGGGTTCTCCCCGTAGTTGATCCCCACCACCAGCAGGTCCGGCGGACGGGGGGCCAGTTCCAGCAGCGCGTGCAGCACCACCTGGGCGGGGGAACCGTCCACCGCGAATGCCGGCACCGGTTCCCCGTCCACCTCCAGCGCTCGGGGGGAGATGACGCCGGTGGTCTCCCGCGCGAAGCATCGGCCCGCGCCCGACCACTGGCGGGTGGGCGCAACGACCAGTACATCCCCCAATCCCCGGACTGCCCGAACCGCCGCTCGCAGCCCGGGCGAATCCATCCCATCGTCGTTAGTAACCAGAATCAGTGGCATCGCGTGGTCGGTGGTCTGTCGTCTGTCGTCCCTACTGGCATTTTCAACATTCCGTAGTATAATCCAAAAGAACTCTGGAGGCAAGGGAAGTCGGCGAATGCGGAAGGTGTTTGCGCCTGTCGTCCTGATGATGGTTCTGGCGGCCACCGCTATCGTCGCGCGGGGGCTGGTTGTGCCGATCATCCCGACCGATGCCGCGCCGACGGCGACCATTGTGGTGCCCCACGACAATCCGCACCCGCCGTCGCCTTCTCCCTCGCCGACGGCGACTCCCTCCCTGACGCCCCCACCGACCCCGACGCCGACACCGACGCCCACCCCCACGATGATCCCGCCGTCCCCGCCGGCCCTCTCCCACGCGACGCCGGCCTACGACCTGCCGGTCAGCACCACGCTGCCGGTCAGCCTGCCCGTCCCCACGCCGATGCCCCTCATCTCCCTGCCCGAGAGGGTGATGAACGTCCTCCTGCTGGGGCTGGATGCGGAGAACGGCGGGCGGACAGATGTGATGATCGTCGTCAGCATTCACCCGGATATTCCGGCGGTGAGTATGCTTTCCATCTCCCGGGACTATTACGCCTGGATTCCCGGGTACGGCTTCGGGAAAATCAACACCGCCATCAACCGGGGGAAAGATTATCCCGGCGGACGGATGGCCCTGGTCAAGGCGACGGTTGAGTATAACTTCGGCATCCCCATCCACTACTACGCGATGGTGGACTTTTCGGGCTTCGTCCGCATCGTGGACGCGCTGGGCGGGGTGGACGTGCCGGTGGAATGCGAGTTCCACGACACCTTCCCCGACCCCGCCCATCCGGAGCAGGGGATAGATATAGACCTCTACCCGGGCATCCAGCACCTGGACGGTCAGCAGGCCCTCTGGTACGTCCGATCCCGATGGTCCACCAGCGACTTTGACCGCAGCCGACGGCAGCATCAGGTCCTGCGGGCCCTCTACCGGCAGGCGCTGAGCGGCGGGGTGCTGACGCGCATCCCGGACCTCTGGGACGCCCTCCGCCAGACGGTGGAGACCGACCTGGGACTGAAGGAGATGATTTACCTGGGGTGGCTGGGGACCCGTCTGGACTGGGCAAACGTGAAGAGCCGTTTCATCGTCCCGCCCTACGTGGAGCACTGGACGGACCCGAACGGCGCGTACGTGCTGCTGCCGGTGCCGGGCGCGCTGGAGCCGCTGGTCGCGGAGGCGCTGCAGCCCCCGGCGACCGGGCGGGCGCGCCAATCCCCCTTCCGGGTGGAGGTCTGGGACGGGACGGGGCGGCCGGGGATGGCGGAGGTGGCAGCGGAGCGGCTGCGCTGGGAGGGCTTCCTGGTGACCGGGGTGACGGCGATGGAGCCGGTCTCCCGAACCCGCGTGGTGGATTTCACCACCACGGCCAAGGGCTCCCCCCTCTGGCTGATCACCCGCCTCTACAGCCTCAAGCCGGAGGACATAGAGAAACAGCCGGGGGCGGGCGGCGAGATAGACTTTCGGGTGATTTTGGGGGCGAACTACGATTCCTGTATCCGCCCGGGGGCGATCCAGTACGTCCCGGCGCCCACGCCCACGCCCACGCCGGCCCCGACGCCACTGTAGGACGGCCTTTTCAGGCCGTCCAGACGGGCTGATGAAAGCCCGTCCTACAAGTGAACCGGGTGTTGAGTCCTATAAACTCGTACCGGTCTAAAGGGGATGGTTCATTCTGGACTCTGGCGAATCTTCCTTTGGAGATTTCTGCACGTTTTCAAGAATCGCCAGACTCCAGGTTCATTTTCTGAATGAAAAAGGGGATTTTGGGGCGGCGGCCGAAGGCCGTCGCCCCCCATCC
>DAOTWL010000252.1:0-8851 GCA_034435875.1 Anaerolineae bacterium | reverse complement strand
AGCGGTCAGTCGTCAGCGGTCAGTCGTCAGTGGTCAGTCGTCAGCGGTCAGTCGTCAGCGGTCAGTCGTCAGTGGTCAGTCGTCAGCAGTCAGTCGTCGGTGGTCAGTCGTCAGTGGTCAGTCGTCAGCTGTCAGTCGTCAGTCGTCAATCTTAAGGAGGTGAAAGATGTACATCTTCAAAGCGGCTGTTGTCGGTGCCGGGACGATGGGCGGTGAGATCGCCCAGGTCATCAGTTTCTCCGGCCTGCCCGTCGTCCTCAAAGACATTGATCAGACTATGCTGGACCGGGGGATGGCCAAAGCCCGTGACATCTACCAGCGCCGGGTGGATAAGGGCAAGATGAGCGCGGGCGAGATGCAGGCCAAACTGGACCTCATCACCCCTACCCTTACCTACGACGGCTTTGAGGACGTGGACATCGTTATTGAAGCCGTCCCGGAGCGGATGGACATCAAGAAGCGGGTGTTCCAGGAACTGGATGAGGTCTGCCCGGAGCAGACCATCTTCGCCAGCAACACCTCGGCCCTCTCCATCTCTGAGATGGGCGCGGCCACGAAGCGCCCCCACAAGATGATCGGCATGCACTTCTTCAACCCCGCCAGCGTGATGAAACTGGTGGAGGTCATCCCCGGCCTGGACACCAGCCAGGAGACGGTGGATGACGTGGTGATGTTCGCTGAGAGTTTGCGCAAAATCCCCGTCGTCGTCCAGGAGTGCCCCGGCTTCCTGGTCAACCGTCTGCTGATGCCCTACCTGAACGAGGCGACGAAGGCGCTGGAGGAAGGCGCCGCCACCGCCACCGAGATTGATCGGGCCGTGGTGGAGTGGGGCATGCCGATGGGGCCCTTCACGCTGATGGACATGCTGGGCCTGGACGTCTGCGCGCACGTCGGCCAGTACCTCTACAGCGAGTACGGCGACCGGATGGAGCCGGCCCGCCTCTTTGAGAAACTGGTCGCCGCCGGACGCCTGGGCGAGAAAACCGGCGCCGGGTTCTACGACCACCCGGGCGGCGAGTCCGACGTCGTCTACGGGATGATCAAGGAACTCCAGGCGTCGGGCGCCGTCCGCACCGGGACAAAGTTCTCGGTGGAGCGGCTGATGTATCCGGTTATCAATGAAGCGGCCCTCTGTGTCCAGGAGCATATCGCCAGCATCAGCGATATTGATATGGCCATGGTCGCCGGGACCGGGATGACCTACGGCGGCGAGCGCATCGGCCCGCTGGCGATTGCCGACAAAATCGGCCTGGACGTGGTCGTCGCCAAACTGGAGGAACTGGCGAAGGAACTGGGCCCCCGCTTCCTGCCCTCCCGTCCACTGAAACTGCGCGTCCGTGCCGGGCATCTGGGCGTGAAGACGGGGAAGGGGTTCCACGAGTACGCGTAGATGGGGAACCGGTAATTGGGAAACCGGTAATTGGGAACTGAGAAGGGGGGCCGATGGTTGCGGAGGGAGAGCGAGGGTTTGAGGACCTGGAGTGTTACCAACTGGCACTGCAGGTTCTGCGGGAAGCCTATCGGGTAGCGAGGCTCCTGCCACCAGAGGAGAGGTACAACCTGTCTGACCAGTTACGCCGGTCCGCTACCAGCGTCGTTTTGAACATTGCCGAAGGCTATGGACGATACCATTACCTGGATAGCCTGCGCTTCTACTATGTGGCCCGAGGCTCCCTGGAGGAAACCCTGAGTGGGTTCATCGCCTGCAAAGAACTGGGATACACCTTAGACGAGTTGCCCCGCCAGCGGGAACTCTGCCATCAGGCACTTCGCTCTCTCAACGGCTACATCCGCTACGTGCGCAGGCAACAGCAGGGCCGGCAGGAATACGGCGACCGCTTCGCCGTTCACGAGCCTGCTCCGCCATACTCTACCCCCGTCTCTCCTTCCGAACCAATTGAGAACGACTAACCTATCAAAACCAGTTTCCCATTAACCAGTTTCCTAACTCCCATAAACCAATCCACCAACCTACCAATCCACCATCTACCAACCTACCAATCTACCATCTACCAATCTACCATCTACCAATCTACCATCTACCAATCTACCAGTCTACCAGTCTACCAATAAGGAGCAAACCATGGGCAACTGGCAGTACATCCGAACCGAAATTGAAGACCGCATCGCCACCCTTACCATTGACCATCCCCCCGTCAACTCCTTCAACCGGCAGGTGGTGACCGAACTGGAAGAGGCCATTGACGAGCTGCTGGCCAACGACGAGGTGAAGGCCATCGTCATCACTGGCGGCGGGACCAACGCCTTTGTCGCCGGAGCGGACATTCCGGAGATCAAAGCGTCGCTGGAGCAACCCGGGGAGGACTTCTCCGTGGCCCGCGAGTTCCTGGAGAAAGGCCAGCAACTCTTCCTGAAGATTGAGCGGGCCACCAAGCCCATCATCGCCGCCATCAACGGCTTCGCGCTCGGCGGCGGCCTGGAACTGGCCATGGCCTGCCACATGCGCGTCTGCTCGGACCGGGCCCGCCTGGGCCAGCCGGAGATCAACCTAGGCATCATCCCCGGCTGGGGCGGCACCCAGCGGCTGCCCCGCATCGTCGGTAAGGGCAAGGCCATAGAACTCATCCTCACCGGCGATATGATTACCGCCCAGGAGGCCTACCGTCTCAACCTGGTCAACAAGGTCGTCCCGGCGGGCGCCGTCCTCAAGGAAGCGCGCGACCTGGCCCGCAAGATTGTCTCCAAGTCCAAGTTCCCCATCGCCGCCGCGCTGCGGGCCATTGACCAGGGTACGGCGCTGCCCATTGAGGAAGGCCTGCGGGTGGAGGCCGAGCAGTTTGTCGGGCTGGCCGCGACCGAGGACATCCGCGAGGGCATCAACGCCTTCCTGGAGAAGCGGCAACCGCAGTTTAGGGATAAGTAAACGAGTAGACAAGTAGACAAGTAGGCAAGGAATTAAGGGGAGAGATACCCTTCCGCAGGGCGCAAAACCTGCGGGAGGGTATCCAAACTCGCACCTTGTTCCTTGTATCCTTGTTGACTCCCCCCGGAGGTGACGTATGGACTTCGCCCTGAGCGAAGAACAACGGATGTTCCGCGATATGTTCCGCAATTTCGCCGCCAAAGAGGTCGCTCCCCGGGCCGAGGAGATAGACCACGCGGAGACCCTGCCCAAAGAGATGCTCCGCAAGGCGGTGGACCAGGGATTCCTGGGCGCGACGGTCCCGGAGGAGTACTACGGCGCGGCGCTGGATAACGTCAGTTACGCCATCCTGCTGGAGAACCTGGCCACGGCCTGCGCGTCCCTGGCGGTGGCCGTGGCGGCCCACGTGAGCCAGGTGGCGATGAGTATCCTGGACTTCGGCACCGACGCCCAGAAAGAGGAATGGCTGCCCGCCCTGGCGGGAGGGGAGGCCATCGGCGCCTTCGCCCTCAGCGAGCCGGACGCCGGAAGCGATATGCTGGGCCTGGAGACGCGCGCCCGCTACGAAGGCGACGAGGTCGTCCTGAACGGCACCAAAACCTGGGTGACCAACGGCGAACTGGCCGGCCTCTTCCTGGTGTTCGCCCAGGGCCCGCAGGGCGTGGACGCCTATCTGGTCCCCCGCGACACCCCGGGCCTGACCGTCGGCTACCGGGAGCCGACGCTGGGCCTGCGCTCCGCCTGCTTCAACACCGTCTACCTGGAGGGTTGCCGCGTCCCCCTGAGTCACCGCCTGGGCGGCCCGGGAACGGGCGCGGCGGTCGCCGGGCGCGCCGTGAGCCGGATGGCCGTCGCGCTGGCCGCCGTCGGGCTGGGCCTGGCCGAATCCTCGGTGGACGTCGCGGCCCAGTACTCCACGGAGCGGGTCCAGTTTGGCGTCCCCATTGGCAAGAAGCAGGCGATCCAGAACTATATCGCCAATGCCTATATGGAGACGGAGGCGCTGCGCTACCTGGTCTATCGGACCGCCTGGCTGATAGACCAGGGGGAGGATTTCTCGGTGGACGCGTCGGTCGTCAAAGCGTTCGGCGCCCGCGTCGCCCGCAGCGTCACCAATCGGATGCTCCAGGTGCTGGGCGGCTACGGCTTCATGGAGGACTACCCCATGGCCCGCAAGTACCGGGACGCCCGGGTCCTGGGCATCATCGGCGGCCCGACGGAGATCCACGACTTCCTTGTCGCGCGGTACATCCTTGCGCAGAAGGACCTGGAAATCGTGCCCCGGCACCAATAAGGAATACGCAATACGGAGTACGGAGGTCCCTATGGATTTCACCTTTTCGCCCGAACACCAGGCCCTGCGCCGAATGATCCGGGAGTTCGCCGAAACGGAGATCGCGCCGGTGGCGGCCGAACTGGACCGGGAGCACAAAGTCCCCTTTGAGATTATGCGGAAACTGGGCGAGATCGGCCTGCTGGGCGTCTGCTTCCCCCAGGAGTACGGCGGGATGGGTGCGGGCGAGACCGGCTACTGCATCCTGATGGAGGAACTGGGCCGCGTCTGCGCCAACACCGCCGTCAACGTCGGCGCCCACATCGGCATCGGCGCGATGTGCATCCACCTGGACGGCACCCCGGAGCAGAAGCGCAAGTACCTGACCCCGCTGGCGCGCGGCGAGAAGATTGCCGCCTTCGGCCTCACCGAGTCCAACGCCGGCTCCGATGCCGCCAACGTCCGCACCCGCGCCGTCCGGGAGGGGGATTCCTGGATTCTGGACGGCGGCAAGGTCTTCATCACCAACGGCGGCTACGCCGACATCATCACCGTCCTAGCGGTGACCGACCCGGCCCTGGGCGCGCGCGGCGGCATCACCGCCTTCATCGTGGAGACGGACTGGCCCGGCTTCAAGGTGGCCCGGGAAGAGGACAAAATGGGCATTCGCGGCTCCAGCACCGCCGAACTGGTCTTTGAGGAACTGCGGGTCCCCCACGAGAACGTCCTGGGCAAAGTCGGCGAGGGCTTCGTGACCTTCATGAAGTCCCTGGACATGGGCCGGCTGACCCTGGGCGCGGCCTGTCTGGGCGGCGCCCAGCAGGTGCTGGAACAATCCGTCTACTGGGCCAAAACCCGCGTCCAGTTCGGCGAGGCCCTGGCCCACAAGCAGGCCGTCCAGTGGATGATCGCCAATATGGCTACCGAGATTGAGGCGCTGCGGAGCCTGGTCTACCGCGTCGCCTGGCTGGTGGATACCGGTCAGCCCTTCACCCAACTGGCCGCGATGTGCAAACTCTACGGCTCCGAGGTTCTCTCCCACGCCGTGGACATGGCGATTCAGATTCACGGCGGCCTGGGAATCTCGCGGGACTTCCCGCTGGAGCGGGCCTTCCGCGACGCCCGGATCAACGAAATCTTTGAGGGGACCAACGAGGTTCAGCGCATCGTCATCGCCAGCAACATCTTCCGCGAGTTCGGCGTGCGGATTCGGCCGTAGAGGGGTGCACGGAGCAGGGAGCACGGAGCACGTCGCATGTCGCAGGGGGCAAGGAGGGGTGAGAGGCCGAAAGGGTACGAGGATACGGAAATCTACGTGTTAGCCAAACAACTGGCGGTGGAAATCTACCGGATGACGCTGGAGGAATTGCCCAGATTTGAGATGTATGAAGAAGGCAGCCAGATTCGGTCGGAAATGCTCCACAAGACGGGGGGCCGGTCCCCCGAGCGGTTTGAGTACTTCTACAACCAATACCGCAGACTGGGCGCGATGCTCTACAACTACCGCGAGGCCGCTATCCAGGGCCGCGTGTAACCCTGCGCCCTGCGACCTGCGCCCTGCGACTTGCGCCTTGTGACTTGCGCCCTGCGACCGATTACCGGATGGGGCCGAAATCCTGACGGCTGATGCCCAATTCCCGCAAGATCGCACGAACGGTTCCAGGAGCCAGGTCCTTAGAGCCCCAGTCCGGCACCGAGGCCACCTTCCCGGTGGACGGGTTATACCAGATGTGGTGGCTCCCCTTACCCGAGCGCAATTCCTGGCATCCCAGACGGCGCAGCCGTCGGGCCAGTTCACGGTAGCGCATCAGACCGCCACCAACATCTCCACCGCCTGGGGACGGTCGGCCGCAAACGGACGGAGAGCCGCAGGAGGTTCTATCCCCAATTCCTGCCAGGCCTCCAGCAGGGCGCTGAGGGCCTCCTGGACGTTGTGCAGAATCTCGTCCGGAGTCCGGCCTTCGGTCACCAGACCGGGGACATCCGGACTGGTGACCGTATAAATGCCGTCAGGGTTGGGCTCCAGAAGTAGTCGGATGGAAAACAATTGACGGGTCGCCATTTCGCCTCGCCGGGTGTTCGGATTCGTGTTTCAATTATAACACGACACCGAACAGACGCAATGAGAACTCGCCGTTGAAAGAGAGCGTCTTTCCTGCGACTGGAAATAGGAGGAGAAACTATGCGGATAATCGTCATTCTGGGACGGGTTCTGGACCCCCGGGGGATTGTCGTCAACCCACGGGCGGGCCGCATCTTTATCAACCGGGAGGAGTACATCCTTCAGCCCGCCGACCGCTGCGCGCTGGAGGCGGCGCTGCGGATCAAAGAGGCCGTCGGGGCCGAGGTGGTCGCCCTGCCGCGCACCCTCCTGCCCGACGACGACGTCCTGCGGCAGGCGCTGGCGACGGGCGCCGACCGGGCCGTCTACATCGCCGGTAAGCCGGCGGCCCTGCCCGACGACGGCCTGATGGCCCGGGTGCTGCTGGCGGCGATCGAGCGGCTGGGCGGCGCCGACCTCATCCTCACCGGCGCAACGACCATGGACACCGGTCAGGGTCAACTGGGACCGCGCCTGGCCGAAGCGCTGGGCTGGCCGCAGATCGTCGGCGCCTGGACCGCTGAGGTCGCCGACGGCCGCGTGCGGGCGGTCCGGCGGGACGGCAGCGGTTTTGTATGGGTAGAGGCGCCCCTACCGGCGGTGGTCACCTTCGTCCCCGGCGCGCTGAAACCCCGCTACCCTGACGGACGGCGTCTGATCAACATCTACAAAGGCGTGGGCGAGATTGCGGCCGCCCTGGAGCGCTGGGAGGCGAAGGACCTGGTCGCGCCGGAGGCGCTGACTCCTGTGCTGGAGCGGCGCGGGCAGGACTTCCCGCCGGAGCGGGAGCGCGGCGTCCGTCTGAGCGGCACCCTGGAGGAGGTCGCCCGGGCCGCCGCCGACGCCCTGCGCGCCCGCCTCCCCCGCTAACTCCCGCTTCACGTTTCACGCTTCACGTTTCACGTTTCACGCTTCACGGAGGACCCTATGGACGCATCCTTCCTGGATTTCCTGATGGCACAGCAGGAGGAAGTCACCGAGGCGGAGGGCGGTGGTGGTATCTGGGTCGTCGCCGACGTGGTGAACGGGGCGGTCACGCCGGTGACGCTGGAGGCCATCGGTGCGGCCCGCAACCTGGCCGGCGCGCTGGGCGCCTACGTCTACGCCGTCCTGCTGGGCGACGGCGTCTCCGACCTGGCCGCCACCCTCTACCAGGCCGGCGCCGACGGCGTCCGCGTGGCCGACCACCCCGCCCTGGCCTCCTTCGCTGTGGAGCCGTACCTGGAGGTGCTGGTGGACCTCTTCCAGACCGAAGGGCCGGAGGTCATCCTCTTCGGCGCCACCCCTCAGGGCCAGGAACTGGCCCCCCGGGTGGCCCAGCGGCTGGGCGGCGGCCTGATAGAGCATGCCACTTCCATGACGCTGGACGAGGCGACCCGCACCGTCCAGGCCGCCGTCCCCATCTACGGGGGCGAGTACTTTGAGATTGTGGCCTGTCCCCAGGCCCGGCCCCAGGTGCTGACGGTGGAGCCGGGGGCCTTCCCGGCACCGTTTATGGATCCGTACCGCAAAGGGGAGCCGAAGAGCGTGGAGGTGACGCCGGTGGAGCCCCGGGTGCGGGTGCTGGGCCCGGCGGAGGACTTCACCCCGCCGTCGGTGCCGCTGGCACAGGCCCCGGTGATTGTCGCCGCCGGGCGGCAGGCCGGGGACTTCGGGCTGGTGGAGCAGTTGGCCGCCGCGCTGGGCGGCCGCGTGGCTGGAGACCGCGGCGCACGGGACGCGGGTTGGATCGGCCCTGAACAGATCATAGACGTCCGGGGCGTCACTGTTGCGCCGAAGGTCTACGTCGCGGTGGGGATTCGGGGCGACACCTTCCACAACGCCGCGATAGAAAACTCCCGCTTCATCCTCGCCATCCACCCCGACCCCACCGCCCCCATCTTCCGGGTCGCCGACCTCTGCATAGCGGCGGACCCCAAAGAGGTCCTGCCCGCGCTGCTCCAGGCCCTGGGGGCATAAAGCGCTGGCGCAGGCCCATCCGAAATGCCCTCAACGTTTGACGGCGGCAGGGCCGCCGTCAAACGTTTTCTCCGCCCGTTTGTAGTCAGCCACGAAGCGCAGCGGAGTGGCGTTTATAGTGGTGGCGTTGACGGCACTCCACTTCGTTTCGTGCCTGACTACTACGACAATGGCAGATTTTTTGTTATAAAAGCATTATTGAGTAGGTTCTCTGGCATACGGCGCGAATCGGCCAGCCTTCCGGAGCCGACTGCGGCGCGAGTGGACACGGTGAACCAGGTGTTTCACAACCAGCCTCAGTGCCTCTTCCGGGGTCATCCGGCGCAGCGGCATCACCGCCCGCAGCATCTCCCGTACGTTCGCCACCGAGAGCTCCGGCAGCAACTCCACCCCCAACTCCTGGGCCAGCGCCACATCCCGAGGATACCGCTGGGCCCACTCCAATCGGACCAGGGCGATAAACCAGAGGCTCAGAGCCGTCAATGCGGTCTGGTGTTCCCACGCCCGGAATTTGATGGCCCGGAATTCATCAAACCCGGCCTCCGATTTGGCATCCTGGATCATCCGCTCCGCAAAATAGCGGGCCGCTTCCATTTCGGCCAGCCGCGTCAGTGGTGTATCGGCGGGCGCATTG
>DAOTWL010000251.1:0-17459 GCA_034435875.1 Anaerolineae bacterium | reverse complement strand
CTCCCCCGAAACGGGGGAGGGCCGGGGAGGGGGTCGGGCGGTCCTGGTGGACTTCGGATTGGTGAAACTCTGGGACCCCCAAGACCCGCGCACCCAGACGGTCATCCGGGCGATGGGGACGCCGGAGTATGCGCCGCCGGAGCAGTACGGGGTGGCCGGTCACACCGACCCCCGCTCCGACCTCTACAGCCTGGGTGCGACGCTCTACCACGCGCTCACCGGGCGGGCGCCGCCGACAGCCACCGACCGCATCGTGAATCCCGCGTCCCTTCTCCCACCCCGCCGCCTGGCGCCCCATGTCAGCCCGTCTACCGAGGCGGCCATCCTGCAGGCGATGGCGCTGCAGCCCGACGCCCGCTTCGGGAGCGCTGCCGAGATGCGCGCCGCGCTGCGGGGGGGCGCGCCTCCGCCTATGGTGACCTCTGTCCGACCGGTCCCTCTGGCCGTGCCGGGGGCGGTTCCGGCCGCCCGGGTCCCCGCCCGTCTCTTCCCCTGGCTCTGGGTGGGCGTGGGGGCCGGCGCGCTGGTGCTGCTGGCCGGTCTCTGCTGCCTGGCCCTGAGCAACGCGGCCCGCCTGGGCGCTTTCCCCTTCATCGCCGGCCAGAGCCCCACCCCCACGCCGACCGCCACGCCCACTGCCACTCCGACGCCTACACCCACGCCGACCGCCACGCTCACCGCCACCCCCATCCCGACGCCCACCAGTACTCCCACCCCTGCCTGTCCGGCCGTCGGGGGGCCCTTCGCCGCTCTCTGGCAGCAGTATCAGGACCGGCTGGGCTGCGCCGCCAACAACGCCCACACCTCCTGGATGGCCCAGGAGCACTTTGAGCGGGGACAGATGTTCTGGCGGGAAGATAACGACCGCATCGCCGCCCTCTACAACAACGGCTCGTGGGCCCTCTATCGGGACATCTGGTACGAGGGAGACCCGGAGTACTCCTGCCCGGAGATCGCCCCCAGCCAGTCTCCGCCCACGCCCCGCCGGGGGTTCGGCAAAATCTGGTGCACCTACGATGCCGTCCGGCAGGGGTTGGGTTGGGCCACCGACTACGAACGGGGCTTCCACGGCACCGTCCAGGACTTTGACGGGGGCACCATCCTGCGGACGGACACCCATGAGACGTATCTGATGTTCGGCGATGGTTCCTGGACTGGCCCGTAAAGCCCGCTACTGCCATCTCTGCGGCCGCCGACTGTGGGGCCGTGCCTGGGTCTATACGCCCGACGAGGGTTCGGAGGAGCAGGCCCTGGTCGTCTGCGGCCACTGCCACCAGCACGGGCCCCGCTGCGACGTCTGCGGGATGCCGATGGGCAACCCCGTGATGCTGCCCGACGGGCGGCAGATCTGCCCGGCCTGCGCCCGGACCGCCGTCACCGACCCACAGGTGGCGCAGGACCTCTTCGCCCGCACCACCGCCTTCGTCGCCGGGCAATTGGGCCTGACCCTGCGGGTGGGCACCGACTTCACGCTGGTGGACGCCGGGCATCTGCGGCGGCTGGTGGCCGAATCCCCCACCCGGCCGGTGGAGGACCCCGACCGGGTGGTTGGACTGTTCATGCGCAAGGGGCGCCGTCGGGTGATGGCCGTCCTCTCCGGCTTGCCCCGAAGTCTCTTCATCCAGACCATCGCCCACGAGTGGGCCCACGCCTGGCAGGGGGAGAACTGTCCGCTCTTAGAAGACCCGACCCTCCGGGAGGGCTTTGCGGAGTGGGTGGCCTACCGGACGCTCATCGCGCTGGGCGCCACGAAGCAGGCCGCGCGGATGCCGGGGAGAAACGGCCTCTACGGCGAGGGCCTGCGCCGCATCCTGCGCCTGGAGGAACAGCACGGGCCCGCCGGTGTGCTGACCCTCTGTATGCGCGGCGCTCTGTCTCACACAGAGACACAAGACACAAAGATTTTTTACCGGATCGTTGATTTAGTCTAAATTCCTTTTTTGTCTTTGTGTTCCCCGTGTCTTTGTGTGATATTCTTTTTGCAGGGGATTCATCCGGTAGCACTGCATTGAATCATGGGGAGACGTAGGGCGGGCTTTCAGCCCGCCATATTTGGGGACAGCCTGGAAAGGCTGTCCTACATCTGGGGGTTCTTACACCCGTTAGAGCACCACCACGATTTCCTGTAGACCTACCATTCATCTCTGAATGGAGTGAAATTGCCGATGACTCCATCCCTTGAACTTCTCTGGTCTCTGAACACCCCGGCCATCCCGGTGGCCGCCCAGCCCCGACTGGTCTATCTGCTCCTGGAGGTGAAGGGGAGCGGCGGCCCGGCCTCCCTCCCCGTCAACCTGGCCATCGTGGTGGACGTCAGCGACTCTATGCACATCCGCCTGGTCACCGAGGAGCAGTTCCGGGCTCTGGCGAAGCGCGGCATCCTGCGGGAAGTGCTGGTGGACGGCGTCCCCGCGTGGCAGTCGGAGGGGATTCCGGAGGGGGTGCTGGCCCTCCTCCCCCGCAAAATAGACCGGGTGCGGGACGCGCTGCGGGCCGCCGTAGAGCAACTCCGCCCCAACGACCGGTTCTCCCTGGTCGCCTTCGCGGGAGAGGCCGTCACGCTGATCCCCAACTCCCCGGGGAGCGAGAAGCGACGCCTCCTGGGCGCGGTGGACGGGCTGGACCGGCTGGAACTGGGGGACGAGACCCGCATCGGTCAGGGGATGAAGCGGGGGCTGGAGGAACTGCATCGGGGAGCGGCCCCAGGCCTGGCCCCCCGGATGCTGGTCCTGACTGACGGCTTCACACTGGACGAGAAAGAGTGCCGCGCGGTGGCCGCGCAGGCCGTCCGCCAGCGCATCCCCATCAGCACCATGGGGCTGGGCGGCGAGTTCAACGAGGAACTGATGATCCCCATCGCCGACCAGACCGGCGGGGAGGCGTATCTGCTGGAGAACGCGGAGGACATCCCCCCGGCGTTTGCCCGGGAACTGCAGCGGGCCCAGGCCGTCCAATACCGGAACGTGGAGGCGAAACTCCGGCCGACGGCGGGCGTGGAGGTGCGGGCCGCCTTTCGGGTGCGCCCGTCCATCGCGCCGCTGGAGACGGTCAACGAGGGGGGGAGTTACAGTTTTCCCCTGGGGGACCTGCTGGCCGGGGAGGAACCGGCGCTGCTGGTGGAACTGATCGTCCCGCCCCGCGCGGCGGGGACATACCGGCTGGCGCAGGCCCTGCTGGCCTGCGATGACCCCGCCGGGGGGATGGCCGGATGGAAAGCCCGCGCCGACATCTTGGCCGAATACACTGCCGATATAGCCCGCGCGGCGCAGGTCGTGCCCCCGGTGATGCACGTGGTGGAGGCCGTCAGCGCCTACCGGCTCCAGGCCCGCGCCCAGGCCGACCTGCAGGCCGGGGACCTGGCCGGGGCCACCCGCAAACTGCGGGCCGCTGCGACCCGTCTTCTGGAAATGGGGGAGGAGGAACTGGCCGCCGAGATGGAGCGGCAGGCCGCGGACCTGGAGCGCTCCGGCCGCGCCGATCCCGGCCGGACCAAGAAACTCCGCTACGAGACGCGAAAACTGACGCAGAGATTGGGGGAGTGAAGCAAGTTTGCAAGTGAAGCAAGTTTGCAAGTGAAGCAAGTTTGCAAGTGATCTGGTATATCGCCTTGGATTGGAAATCGGCCTCCCTTGACGCTTCGCGCCGGGCGTCAACCTCCGTTGACGCCGTCCAGGCCGGCGAAGGCCGGCCTTGTTGGAGGATGACTTTCAGTCAGCGCTGAATAGTTAGTGGGTCGATGAGCAAGATGGAGTGTCCGTACTGCCATCACCTGAATTGGGATACGGCCCGCTTTTGCGCCGGATGCGGGAATCCCCTGACACCGGGCACCATCCAGACCTACGTCGCCCTGCAGCCGGGGCAGGTCCTGCACGGCCAGTACCGAGTCGTCCGCGCCATTGGGAAAGGGGGGATGGGCGCCGTCTACCTGGTGGAGGACCTGGGGGCCTTCGGGCGGTATCGGGTCGTCAAAGAGATGCTCCAGTACTACGACCTGACCCGCCCGGAGGAGGTCCAGGCCGCCCACCGACGCTTTGAGGCGGAGGGCCGCACCCTGGCCCAACTCCGCCATCCCGGCATCCCCGACATCATCGCCTATTTCTCCGAGGGCGGACGGAACTACATCGTGATGGAGTACGTGGAGGGGACCAACCTGCTGGAGAGTCTGACCCACGTGGATACCCAGGGCAATCTGGTGCGAGGCCGGCCGTATGCCATCGGCGACGTCCTGCGCTGGGGGATTCAACTCTGCGACGTCCTCATCTATCTGGCCGAGCAGAACCCTCCGGTAGTCCACCACGACATCAAGCCCGCCAACATCATCATTGACCGGACAACCGGCGAGGCCCGCCTGGTGGATTTCGGCACCGCCAAGGCCCGACTGGTGGTCCAGCCCGGCGGCCGGGTGGGCGTCCAGCAATCCAGCATCTACGGCACCGAAGGGTACGCCGCGCCGGAGATGTACCAGGGAGAGTCCTTCCATCGCTCCGACATCTACTCCCTGGGGGCTACCCTCTACCATCTGCTGACCGACGATGACCCCAGCCGCCACCCCTTTGATTTCCCGAAAATGGATACGCTGGACCCACCGCTCCGGGCCGTCCTGCGGGGCGCGCTCCAGAACGACCCCCAGGCTCGCCCCGACGCGAAAGGGCTCAAAGACGCCCTGAAGGGCATCCAGGAGGCCCTCTCCGGCAAGGCGCATGCCCCCTTCTTCTTCCCGGACGGGAAAATGGCCCGGGGGCCGGCCGAACTGGCCCGCCTGTGCGACGAGCGCTGGGCCGTGGCGAAGGATTTGCTCTATAAGGGCGACCTAGAAGGCTGGCTGCGTCGCTCCCTCTTCCGGACCGACCTGGCGGACCAGGCGGCGGCCATCATGCTCAGTACGCCGGACCCGGACGAGGGGTTAGAGAAATTCCTACACGTCCTGAACCCCCGCCTTCCCTACCCGGCCCTGGGGGTCCGCCCCCGCGCGCTCCGCTTCGGACGCATTCCTCCAGGAGGCCGGTCTCAGCGGACGGTCCGCGTCCGTAACCGGACCGGGCGGGGCGTCATCAAGGGGACGGTCATCGTAGACCCGCCGGTCCCCTGGCTGACCGTCCCGCCCCAATTCCAGGGGGAGGGCGACATCACCGTCACGGTGGAAACCGGCAACATCCCGGCGGGAACACCGCTGGTCACGCAACTCCGCCTGAAAACGGCCTACGAGGAGGTGAGCATACCGGTGCGGGGGCGGGTGGCCTTCCCCTGGCCGCGCGCGCTGGCCCGGCTGGGGCTGGCGACAGGAGTGGGCGCGCTGGTCGGCGCGGCGCTGGCCTTTCTGGGGACGGCGCCGCCAGGTGAGCCGCGCACGATGGTGGGCATCTCCCTCCTGGCCGTGGTGTCGGCCTTCCTCCGAAAACCGTCGGGCGCATCGGGGTTGCGGAAAGCGACCCGGACGCTCCTCTCCGCGCTGTTCTACGGCAGCCTGCTCATCGGCGCCAACTATCTGGGGTATACCGCTTGGGCGTGGGTGCGGCAGGCCGACCCACTGGCCGCCCGCACGCTGCCGGTCGGCGTTGGCGCGCTCTTCGGCCTGGCGCTGGGCATCCCCCGCGCGCTGGGACAACCGGGCCGTCGGGCCCTCCCTCGACTCCTGGGAACGCTGGTTCTTCTGGTCTCCGCGCTCTATCTGGGCGCGCAGGCCTATATGGGCCTCCAGGCGGGCCAGGCCGGCCAGGCAGACCTTGCCGCCCCTTCTCCGCCGACCTCATCCTCTCCGACCCGCCCCCGCACGCCCACCGCGACGACCGGGAGCGGGATTGCAGTGGGGATGGAAGTAGAAGTCGCCACCACCGGGACCCGTCTAAACATCCGGGAGTGGCCGGGGACCGATGCGACCGTCATCGCCAAAGCGGAGCCGGGAACCCGCCTGACCGTCGTGGGCGGCCCGAGCCGGGCCGACGTCCATACCTGGTGGCAGGTCCGTCTGCCCGACGGCACCCTCGGGTGGGCGGCGGAGGAATGGCTGAGACCGGTACGATAGGAGTCACCGCCCGTGTCGCCACGATGCGCGGCACGACTGGAGCGCAAGATGAATCTTGCGCTACAAGTTTCGGGATAGCGTTGTAGAGGTGACAGGCTTCTGATGATTCTCTGCCCTCAATGCAGAACGGCGAATCGGCCGGGGGCGCGCTTCTGCAAGGTCTGCCGGGCGCCCCTCCCGACGACCGCGTGCCCCCACTGCGGGCAGCCCCTGCGGCCCGGCGCCCGCTTCTGCCGCCGGTGCGGTTATCCCGTCCCGGAGGCCGAAGCCAGTGCCGCGCCGACCTGTCCCCGCTGCGGCCGGCCGGTCCGGCCGGGGGCCCGCTTCTGCGCCGTCTGCGGCAAACCCCTCTCCGAAACGATCGCCGTCTCCTGCCCGCGCTGCAGGGCCGCCGTCCGCCCGGGGGCCCGCTTCTGCGCCGCCTGCGGCCAGCCCCTGGCGGGCCTTTCCCTCTCCCCGCCCCCAGCGGCCCCTCCGCCCGTCCCTCCGTCCGCAATGTCTCCTCCACTGGTTGACGCCAGCGGCCTGCTCCCCCTCTCCACCCTGGCGGGACGGTACGTCATCCTGGAGAAGGTCGGGGAGGGCGGGATGGCCGCCGTCTACAAAGCCCAGGACAAACGGCTGAACAACCGGGTCGTTGCCGTCAAAGAGATGTCTGAATCCGCCCTCCGGCGGAAAAATCCCGATGAATGGGAAGACATCCTGGAATCCTTCCAGCAGGAAGCGCAACTGATGGCCCGTCTCTCCCACCCCAACCTGGTCCGGGTCAGCGACTCCTTCCAGGACGGAGAGCGGCACTACATGGTAATGGAGTTCGTCCCCGGCCGCACGCTGGAGGCGATGCTGGAAGAGCAGACCGAGCCGTTCCCGGAAGACCGGGTCCTGGTCTGGGCAGAGCAACTCTGCGACGTCCTGAGTTACCTCCACGGTCAGAACCCCAAAATCATCTATCGGGACCTGAAGCCGGGCAACGTGATGATTGTGGAGGGTAGCGATACGGTCAAGTTGCTGGACCTGGGCATCGCCCGGATATACAAGCCGGGTAAGCAGAAAGACACCGTCATCCTGGGCACGCCCGGATACGCGCCGCCCGAACAGTACGGAAAGGCCCAGACCGACGAACGGTCGGATATTTACGCGCTGGGGGCGCTATTGCACCACCTGCTCAGCCTGCGGGACCCATCTCAACACGCCCTGGAAGACTTCCCGTCGCTGCGCCGCCTGAACCCGAAGGTCAGCCCGCATGTAGCGGAGGCCATTGCGCGGGCGGTGGAGAAGGAGCGAAGCAAACGGTTCGCCTCCGCGCAGGAGATGAAGGATGCCCTGCTGGGGAAGCAGGTCGCCGCTCCCTCTCCCAAAAAGAAGGCCCCGCCCCGGCCCAAAGCGCCCGCGAAAGCGCCGACCCTTCAGGTCTCCCCGTCCTCCCTGGATTGGGGACTGGTGGTGCGCGGCGGCGACAAACCGCCTCTCACGCTGACGGTCATCCACCCGACCGGGGCGAAAGTGACCGTCCGCGCCGACGTCCCCTGGCTTCAGGTGCGCCTGACCCCGGTGGACGACGAAACCGCCGAACTGCAGGTTTTCCTGAACACCCCTTCTCTCCCTCTGGGCCGGCGGCCGGTCTCCGGCAGTGGGCTGGAACGGTGGATCAACGGGCATATCTCCCTGCTGGTCCCGGACTCCCGGCTCCTGCAGGGGCATCTGGAAATCGCTCTGGACGACGGGCAGCGCGAGGAGGTGCCGGTCACCCTCATTGCGGCTCCCTCTCCAGGGCGGGTGGCCTGGGGTCAGATATTGGCGCTGGCCCTCCTGCTCCTGGAGTTGGCGGCCTGCATCTACGGACTGGCCCTCATCTGCAGCAGCAGTTCTTGAGATGGAGTAGCGCAAGATTCATCTTGCGCCTTGAATAAACCCTATCCGGAAATGGTGGCCCGATGGACATCCTGAGCCCTTCATCATCCGTACCGAAAACCGGCTCTCTGCTCACCTCGCCGACCCGCCGCTACGGCATCGTCAAGCGGCGCCGGCTTTCCCGTTCCACCTACTACGACGCCCTGGACCTCACCTGCGCGGCCTGCGGCCAGACCCAGGGCCAGATTCCCCCCGACGGTCTCTGCGTCTTCTGCCACCAGCCGCTGACGCCCGTCCTCATCCACGCCCGCTCCACCGCGGCGGGGATGCTGCCCGGGGCAACGGTCTCCCAACTGATCGCGCTCAGCGCCGGGCACCCTGCCATCATCCGCCACCACGACATCTTCGTGGCCCCCGGCTTCACCGATCCGGCCGGACCGTCTGCCCCGTCCCTGCTCTGCGCGGTCATCGCCCACCCCGGCCGGTGGGGGGTGCCGGTGCGGGGCCGACGACAACGGTCTCCCCGGGAAGCGTTGAACGGCTTCTTCCCGGTGGCCCAGGCCCTCCTCTATCTCCACACCCATCGCTTCTCCCACACCGAGGTCGGCGGGGCCAGCCTGGAAGGGCTCATCACCGTCGGCGGCGGGGACGACATCCGGCTGGCCGACCTGAGCACATGTCTCCCCTTCGCGGCCAGCCCCCAGGAAGTCCGGAAGCAGGTGGAGCGGGACCTCCTGTTCCTGGCGAACCTCCTGGCCTTCCTGGCCACAGGACGGGAACTGACGCGCGGGGGAAGGGAGATGCTCCCGCCGTTTTTACAGACCCCGATAGAACGGGCCGCGCGGGGAGAGTACGCCTCGGTGGGGGACATGCTGGCCGACATCGCCCGACTGCCCTGGGAGGCACCCCGTCCCCTGAAGCCCTCCCACGGCCAGGCCACCCACCCCGGGCGTCAGCGCCCCCGCAACGAGGATGCCGTCCTCTCCTTCACATTCGGGACCGACCAGCAGGGATTCTCTGTACCGATCGCCCTCTACATTGTGGCGGACGGGATGGGCGGCCACGACGCGGGAGACCTGGCCAGCCGGACCGTCAACCGGGTGGTGGCGGAGCGGCTCATCCAGAGCGGGGTCGTCCCCGAACTGCGCCAACTCCGACCCGTCGGCAACGGGAGCCCGGGGGACCTGCTGGTCCAGGCGGTCCGGGAAGCCAACGGCGCGCTGGTCCACCACGCCCAGGAGACGGGCAGCGACCTGGGCTCCACCATCACGGCGGCCCTGGTCGTCGGGGAGACGGCGTTCATCGCCAGCGTGGGCGATAGCCGGACCTACTTCCTGCGGGACGGCCGTCTGGAGCAGGTTACCCGGGACCACTCTCTGGTGGCCCGGATGGCGGAGGTGGGCATCATCCGGCCGGAGGACGTCCGGACCCATCCCCGCCGCAACGAGATTTACCGCGCGCTGGGCCAGCACCCCCAGGTGGAGGTGGACCTCTTCACCCGCACGCTCCGGAAAGGGGACCGGCTCATCCTCTGCACCGACGGCCTCTGGGAGATGGTGCCGGACAGGGAGATTCAGCGCATCGTGGAGAAGGCCCGGACCCCCCAGCAGGCCTGCGATGCGCTGGTAGAGGCCGCCAACCGCGCCGGTGGGGAGGATAATATCGGGGTGATTGTGGTGGAGATGGAGTAGCAGGGGAGGGGGGGTGGGGGAGCGGAGGAGCGGAGGAGCGGAGGAGCAGGGGAGCGGAGGAGCAGAGGAGCGGGGGAGCAGGGGAGCGGAGGAGCGGAGGAGCGGAGGAGCAGGGGAGCGGAGGAGGTGAACGATGTTGACTCCAGGGCGTGTTCTGCAAAACCGCTACCGGATCATTCGCCAGATCGGCGGCGGAGGAATGGGGACGGTCTATCTGGCCGAAGACCTCCGGCTGCCCGGGCGCCGCTGCGCTGTCAAAGAGATGTCCCCGGCCCTCCTCTCCCTCCAGGACCGGCCCTGGGCCATCCAGGCGTTCCAGCAGGAGGCCCATCTCCTGGCCTCCCTCAGCCACCCTAACCTGGCCGCCGTCACCGATTTCTTCCAGGAGGGGGAGAACTGGTACCTGGTGATGGAGTTCGTGGAAGGGAGACGCTGGCCCGCCGCCTGGAGCGGAGCCCCGGCGGTCGCCTGCCGCTCCAGGAAACCCTCCCCATCATCCGCCAGTTGTGCGATGTCCTGGAGTATCTCCACCGCCAGAAGCCCCCTGTCATCTTCCGGGACCTGAAGCCCTCCAAAGGAGGTATCTTCCTCACCCCACCCCCAGCGGCTGCCAGGAGGGGGGTAAGGATAGACGCAAAGGAGGTACTATGCCGCTCCCATCCGGTCAAATCGTCCACAACCGCTACCGCATTGCCCGACTCCTGGGCCAGGGCGGGATGGGCGCCGTCTACCGGGCCTGGGATCTCAACCTCAACATCCCTGTCGCCCTGAAGGAGATGCTCCCCCAGCCCGGCATAGATGCCGCTACGCTGGCCCATCTGCGGGCCCAGTTCCACCAGGAGGCCCGCGCGCTGGCCGGCTTCTCCCACCCCCACCTGCCCCGGGTGACCGACTTCTTTGACTGGGGAGGTCGCTCTTTCCTGGTGATGGACTTTGTGGAGGGAACGAGCCTGGACCAGATTGTCCTCCGGCAGGGGCCCCTCCCACAGGCCCAGGTGGCCCGATGGGGGCTCCAACTGCTGGACGCGCTGGCCCTCTGCCACTCCCGACGCATCCTCCATCGGGACATCAAGCCCCAGAACATCATTATCACTCCCTCCCCCATTTCGGGGGAGGGCTGGGGAGGGGGGCGAGCGGTCCTGGTGGACTTCGGGCTGGTGAAACTCTGGGACCCCCGCCGTCCGGAGACCCAGCGCATCGTGCGGGGGATGGGGACGCCGGAGTACGCCTCGCCGGAGCATTTCCACCTCGGTGGTTCCCACACCGACCCCCGCTCCGACCTCTACAGCCTGGGATCCACCCTCTACTATGCCCTGACAGGACGGGAGCCGCCCTCGGCCTTTGACCGCTGGGCCAACAATGTTCCCCTCCCCCCACTGCGCGGCCCGAACATCTCCCCCCCGGTGGCCGGGGTGGTCCTGCGGGCGATGGAACTGGACCCGGACCGCCGCTTCGCCGATGCCCGCCAGATGCAGATGGCCCTCCAGCAGGCCGCCGGGGTCAGTGCTCCCCCAATCGCGCCCGTATCATCCCCCATTTTCGCCGCCTCCGGCCCGGGTACTGGGCCCCGTCCGACCCATCTGCCGATCCCGCGCGATGCCCGCTGGCCCCTGGAGATGGCCACGGGAACGGTGATGGCCCTCATCGGCGTCCTGGTCATCCAGGTCCTCCTCTTCGCCCCCTGGATGACGGCGTCCCTCTACTTCGGCCGCTCCGTCTCCGCGCTGGCCCTGGGTGCGCTGGGATGGTTCATCGGCGACCTCATCTTCCAGGCGCTGGCGCGGCCGGAAAGCGCGCCGGCCCCGGCCTCCTCCCGCCGCCCCACCCAGCGGCTGGTCGCCTTCACCCGGAGCCTGGCCCGCCGCCTCACCCTGGGGCAACAGATCGCCCTTCTGGTCGGCCTGGTGCTCCTCGTCGTGCTGCTGGCCTGGTTTCTGACCCCTCTGGTGGCCCGGATGCCTTTCGTGGTCAATTACGTCTCCTTCTACGCGCCGATCGCGCCGCTGGTCTATGCGGCGGTGGGGCGGCGGCCGGGACGGGCCGGGCTGGCCCACTTCCTGGCCGTCACCCTCGGCGCGGCCGTTGCCGGGCTGCGTGCCCCCACCGACGTCGGTCTGGACTCCCTGGCCCTGGCCGCTCTGCTCGGCGGACTGCTGATGGAGGGGACGGCTTTTCTGGCGGAGCGGACGGTGATAAAATAGCAGAGGAGCAGAGGAGCAGGGGAGCAGAGGAGCAGGGGGGTGAAATATGCTGACTCCCGGGACTATCCTCCAGAACCGGTACCGGATTGTTTCTCTCCTGGGCCAGGACGGGATGGGGGCGGTCTACCGCGCCTGGGATGCCCGCCTGAACGTCCCCGTCGCCGTCAAGGAGATGACCCCCCAGCCCGGGCTGGATGCTCAGACCCTCGCCCAACTCCGCCAGCAGTTCGGGCAGGAGGCCACTGTCCTGGCCCGCCTCAACCACCCCAACCTGGTGCGGGTCACCGATTTCTTTGAGGAGTCCGGCAACGCCTATCTGGTGATGGACTTCGTGGAAGGGCAGAGCCTGGCCGACCTCATCGCCCGGCAGGGCGCGCTACCGGAGGCGCAGGTGCTGGGCTGGGCCGCGCAGTTGCTGGACGGGCTGGCCTACTGCCACCGCCAGGGGGTCATCCACCGGGACATCAAGCCGCAGAACGTGATTATCCGCCCGGATGGTCGGGCGGTCCTGGTGGACTTCGGGCTGGTGAAACTCTGGGACCCCCGGGACCCGCGTACCCGGACGGTGGTGCGGGGGATGGGGACACCGGAGTATGCGCCGCCGGAGCAGTGGGGGGCCGGCCACACCAACCCCCGCAGCGACCTCTACAGCCTGGGAGCGACCCTCTACCACGCCCTGACCGGGCAGGCGCCGCCGACGACCACCGACCGCATCGTGAACCCTGCATCCTTTCTCCCGCTCCGGCGCCTGGCGCCCCGGGTCAGCCCGTCCACCGAAGCGGTGGTCCTGCGGGCAATGGAGTTGCAACCCGATGCCCGCTTTGGGAGTGCGGAGGAGATGGCCCAGGCGCTGGGGGGGCAGGCGGTCGTCTTCCCGTCGCGTCCTCTGCACACCCCCCCACCCCCGCGCCGGGGGAAGGGCCGGCTGGGGGTCGTGGTGGGGGTAGTAGGGGGTGTGGTGGGCTTGCTGTGCATCGCCGGGCTGATCGGGCTGGCGCTGGGGCAGCAACGGATGGTGGCGAAACTGCTGGCTCCGGGGGCCGAAGTGCAGGCCACCGCCACTGCCCGGCCCGAAGCGGCCCGGCCGGTCCTGACCGACATCCCCGTGCCCCGGCCCGCCGCCGCCATCTCCCCCCAGAACGCCGGCCGGGTGGCCCAACTGGCCCGCTGGGGCAAGGGCACGGTGAACAGAGTCGCCTGGTCACCGGACGGCCGCCTGCTGGCGGTGGCCTCCTCCCTGGGTATCTACCTCTACGACGCGCAGACGCTGGAGGAGGTGCGCTTCATAGAGACAGATAGCTGGGTGGCGAGCGTGGCCTTCTCGCCGGATGGGCAGACCCTGGCCTCGGAGTCTTGGGACGGCACCGTGCGGCTGTGGGGGGTGAGGTAGGAACGGAATACGCAATACGGAATACGCAATACGGAGGCACTTATGCTCAATCCGGGAGACGTCCTGCAAAACCGCTACCGGATCATCCGCCAGATCGGCGGCGGAGGAATGGGGACGGTCTATCTGGCCGAGGACATCCGGCTGGCCGATAAGCGCTGTGCGGTCAAGGAACTGCTCCCCGACCCTCACGCCACTCCCGGGGAGCAGGCCCAGGCGGCCGAGCAGTTCCGCCGGGAGGCGGCCATCCTGGCCCATCTCCACCACCCCAACCTCCCCAACGTCTCCGACTACTTTGAGGAAGGGGGCCAGTTCTACCTGGTGATGGAGTATATTGAGGGGGAGACGCTGGCCCAGCGGCTCCAGCGTTCCCCGGGCGGTCTTCCTCCGGAGGAGGTCGTCGGCTGGGCCCTCCAACTGTGCGACGTCCTGGAGTACCTGCACCGCCAGAACCCACCCGTCATCTTCCGGGATATGAAGCCGGCCAACGTGATGGTCACCCCGGAGGGGCAGGTCAAACTGATAGACTTCGGGGTGGCCCGCCTCTTTGACCCCGGCAAGCGGACCGATACTCTCAAGATGGGGACGGCCGGCTACGCGCCGCCGGAGCAGTACGCGGGCCAGGGCCAGACCACCCCCCGCTCCGACCTCTACGCCCTGGGCGTCACCCTCCACGAACTGTTGACCGGCGACGACCCGACGGCGCACCCGTTCACCTTCACTCCGCCGCACCAACTGAACCGCGCCGTCTCCCCGGCCCTCTCGGCGGCGGTGATGCGGGCAGTCAGCCTGGACCCGGCGGCCCGTTTCCCCTCCGCTCGGGCCATGCGGGAGGCGCTGGAAAAGTCCACCCACCGCCGGTTGCGCCTCCCCTCCGTCCAGCGCGCCGGCCGCACCGGGACGGCCGTGATGCCGGAAGCGGTAGCCGTTCCGGCCCGGCGTCCTACCACACCCCTGCGTATCGCCGCCCGCCTGGGGAGCGGCCTGCTCCGGCTGGCCCTGAACGTCCTCCTGGCCCTGGTGGTCACCGCCGTCGTCCTAGGCCTGGTCGGCTCTCTGGTCCTTTCCCTCATCGCCCAGTACGTCATTGCCAACACCGATTGGGGACTGGCCGGGATGACGCCCGGTCGGTCGGTCCTGAGCGAAGCGGAGATCAACGAGGGAATGGCATTGGCGATGGAGCCGTATATGCTGGGGGTCGTCCAGAAGATGGAGGTGGACCTCCGCCCACCGGACCGGGCCGTCCTCTCCGTTTTCGGCGCCGACTGGGGTTTTCGCCTCTATGGGCGGCTGACCGCCCGCAACGGCGCACCCGTCATCATCATAGAGCGGTTCAACGATGTCCCTCTCTTCATCGTCGGGGGCATCCTATCCGGAGGGATCAACCGGGGATTCCGGCAGGCCTGGGAGCAAGCGCCAGTCCGGCTGGAACGGCTGGCTGTACTGACCGTGAGGGGAGATTTCATCATCGCCGAATACCGGTAGCGTCTTCGTGCGGCCCGAAGGTGCGCCGATGGAGTGGATCGGACAGGTACTGGGTGGTTGTCAAATTGTGGATAAAATTGGCGAAGGCCGGATGGCCGTCGTCTACCGCGCCTATCAGCCCCATCTGGAGCGCTGGGTGGCAGTGAAAATCCTCCGCGCCTCCGGAGCGGACGACCGGGCGGAGTTTCTCCGGCGGTTCCGGCAGGAGGCGCGGGCCATCGCGGCCCTCCGTCACCCCAACATTCTGACCATCTACGACTACGGCGAGGTTCAGGGCACCGCCTACATCGTGATGGAGTACGTACCGGGCGGTTCTCTGAAAGCCCGTCTGACCGGCCAGCCGATCCCCTGGCCGGAGGTGGCCGGCTGGATCATCCCCGTGGGCCAGGCCCTGGCCTACGCCCATGCCCAGGGCATCGTCCACCGGGATGTGAAGCCCGCCAACATCCTCCTGGCCCGCCCGGATTGGCCCCTCCTGGCCGATTTCGGCCTGGTCAAACTCCTCGGCCGACCGGAGGGGATCACCCGGCCCGGCGTCAGCATCGGCACCCCGGCCTATCTCTCCCCGGAACAGGTGACGGGCGAATCGGTGGACCACCGCAGCGACATCTACAGCCTGGGCGTGATGCTTTACGAACTGCTGACCGGGCGACTCCCCTTCTATGCGGCCACGCCGGTGGAGGTGATGTTCCGCCGTCTGCAGGAGCCGCCGCTCCCGCCGCGCCATTTCTGCCCCTCTCTCTCGCCCACTCTGGAGGCGATCATCCTGCGGGCCCTGGCCCGCAATCCCAGCGACCGTTACCCCACGATGCAGGCGATGGTGGACGACCTGCTCTATTTCAGTCGGGCCCAAGGGACGACTCCCCCGGTGCCCTCCCCCCTGGCGGAGAAAGGGACGACCATCCGGCTGGAACGCTCGCGGGCCGTCACGGGCCCCCGCCTGTGCGTCCTGGAGACCGGCGCCACCATCCCCCTCCCACCCGCTCCGGACATCGTACTGGGACGGTCCACCTCTATGTCTGTCTCACTGCCCGACGTGGACCTGGAGCCGTACGGAGCCGGTATGGCCGGCATCTCCCGGCGCCACGCCCGGCTCCTCTGTCGCCCGGACGGGTGGTTTCTGGAGGACCTGCAGAGCACCAACGGGACGTTCCTGAACGAGAACCGTCTCCCTCCCGGCCAACCGGTCCCTTTGAGCCACGGCGACCTGATTCGGCTGGGCCAGTTGACGATGGTCTTCTACACAGAGTAGGAGGATCCGATGAAATGCCCGAAGTGCGGCTTTGAGAACCGACCCGATGCCCGTTTCTGCAAGCAGTGCGGCCAGCCGTTGCAGGCCCCGGCAGCCCCTCCACCGGCCGAACAGCCCTGTCCCCGCTGCGGGGCCATCAACAAGCCCGGAGCCCGTTTCTGCGCCCGCTGCGGCGCGCCGCTGGCCCCGCCGGCCCCTTTCCCTGCCCCGCTCGCCGCGCCGCCGCCCCCTCCGCCTGCAGCCCCGCCTCCGGCCTACGGCCCGCCTGTACCCCCGCCGACGATGCCGGCGGCCCAACCCCCATACGGCCCGCCGCCCCCACCCCCTCCCGGCCCCACCGTCCCCCCACCCACCATCCCTCCGCCGGAGCCGCAACCGGCCCGACGCGCCCCCCGCTGGCTCTGGATCATTCTCCCCATCGCGCTGGTCCTCTGCCTGATTGCCGCCAGTGCGCTGGGCTATTCCGCTTACCGCCGAAGGGCGTTGCCGTTCCTCCGGCCGTCCCCCACACCCACGGCCGAGGCCACCGCCACCCCTGCCCCGGAGACGACTGAAGCCCCCTTTCCCACTCCGGGGGCCCCTGCCCTGGCCCAGATGGAGGTTGTCCCTTCCGCTCCCGAATTGAAGGTGGGGGAACCCCTCACCCTGACGGTCACCGTCACCAATACCGGCGACCGACCCTGGGCGCGGACGGAGTACCGCCTGCTGGGCGGCTGGGAGCCGATGCTGGGACTGACCGGTTCGCCCGAACCCTCATCTGAAGTGGCCCCCGGAGCAAGCCTGCCCGTGACCTTCACGTTCACCGCCAGGCAGAAAGGCTCCGCCGTTCTGAAAGTTCTGCTCCTGATCCAGACGGGCGGTGACCTGCCGGAGTGGGAGGCGGTCATCTCCGAGGAAGTGAGCGTCCATGTCGGTCCCTGAACCGTTCCCGCAGGATGCGGATGACCGGGCACCGCCGTCACCGGCGTCTTCTGGAGGGCAGGAGCGGCGCCGCTGGGCGCCGCTCCTGATGGCCGCCGGGGGTCTGCTCCTGCTGGGGACCATCATCCTGTATTTCTCTATGCCCCCCTCTGCCCTCCGGCATCAGGTTTTGCCCCGTCCGCCCGCGCCTCCGGCGGAGTTCACCCCGCCCCCTTCGCTGGCCGAACTGGTGCAGCAGTATCCCGAACTGGCCCCCCTGTTGGCGGACCCGGAACTGGATTCGGCCTACAAACAGTTCCTGATCGCCTACCAGGAAGGGGGCAAAGAGGCCGCCATAGACCTGGCCCGACGTCGGGGCTTGCTGAACGACCGGGATGAAATCCGCGTGACGCTGTTCCTGGATACGGATGACCCGGCCCCGCTGGTCGCCCAACTGGAGGGGGCTGGCATTCGGGTCGTCGCCGCGTATCGGGATAGGGTGGAGATCGCGATCCCCCTGGCACTCATAGAAGCGGCGGCGGAGAGCGAGAACCCAGGCGCTCTCTTTGACCAGCTGACCGGGATGGAGCACGTGATCGCCGTCCGGGTGCCGGCGCTCCACACCCCCCACAGTAATGTGCCAGGCACTTCCAAAAGTGCCTGGCACGTT
>DAOTWL010000250.1:0-3808 GCA_034435875.1 Anaerolineae bacterium | reverse complement strand
TTTCTTTGTCCAAATCGGCGTGATTCCGCCCTCCCGATGAGGTGACGATAATGCTGAACCTGAAGAACACCCGCCGCGTCCACCTCATCGGCATCGGCGGGGCCGGGCTCTCAGCCATTGCCCGTGTTCTGATGGAGCGGGGGGTCGTTGTCTCCGGCTCGGACCTGAGCCTCTCCCCGGCGGCGGAGGCGCTGGCGCGGGACGGCGCGCGGGTCTCCGTGGGCCACCGGGCCGAGAACGTGGCCGGCGCCGATGTGGTCATCGTCTCCTCGGCGGTGCGGGAAGACAACGCGGAGGTCCAGGCGGCGCGGGCGGCGGGCATCCCGGTGCTCCGCCGCGCCCAGGTGCTGGGAGACCTGATGGAGGGACATGTCGGCATCGCCGTCGCCGGGACCCACGGGAAAACAACCACGACGGCGATGATCGCGACCATCCTCTGGGAAGCCGGGCTGGACCCGACCTTCATCGTCGGCGGGACCCTGGTCGGGCCGGGGATCAACGCCCGCGCCGGCGGCGGGCCGCACTTCGTCATAGAGGCCGACGAGTACGACCGGACCTTCCTGGGGCTCTCGCCGCGCATCGCTGTGGTGACCAACGTGGAGCACGACCACCCGGATTGCTACCCGACCTTCGCGGATTTCCGGGCCGCCTTCGCGGAGTTTGTGGCCCGGATCCCGCCCGACGGCCTGCTGGTGGCCTGCTGGGACCACCCGGTGGCGCGGGAACTGGGCTGGGAGCGGCAGGCCCGGGGAGAGCGGGTGGCGTTCTACGGGCGGGAAAAGGGCGCGGAGTGGACGGCCCGGCGGGTCCACGCCAATCCCTCCGGCGGGACGGACTTCTCCGCCGTCCGGTCGGGGCGGACGCTGGGAGAGGTCCGGCTGCGGGTGCCGGGGGAGCACAACGTCCTGAACGCGCTGGCCGCGCTGGCGGTCGCCGAAGAGGTGGGCGTCCCCTTTCCCACGGCCCGCGCGGCGCTCTCGGGCTTCCGGGGCGTGGGACGGCGGTTTGAGGTCAAGGGCGAGGCGGAGGGAGTGGTCGTCGTGGACGATTACGCCCACCACCCGACAGAGATTCGGGCCACCCTGGCGGCGGCCCACCAGCGGTTCCCGGGACGACCGGTCTGGGCGGTCTGGCAGCCGCACACGTACAGCCGGACCAAGGCGCTTCTGGAGGAGTTCGCCAGGGCCTTTGACCAGGCCGACCATGTGGTCGTTCTCCCGATATATGCGGCGCGGGAATCGGACACGCTGGGGGTCAGCAGCGCCGACGTGGTGGCCCGGATGCGGCATCCCGACGCGCGGGCCGTAGGGTCCCGGGAGGAGGCGGTGGCACTTCTGGGGACGGAGGTCCGGCCCGGCGACGTGGTCCTGACCCTGGGCGCGGGCGACGGGGATAAGGTGGGGGAATGGCTGCTGGAAGTGCTGAAGCGTGAAACGTGAGGGAGGTGCCGATGGCGAACCAGAGCGAGCGTGCGTTGGGGCGACTGCAGCGGGTGCGGCGGCGACGCCGCAAGCGGAACGCCTTTGCCAGCGAGGTCCTGGCGGCCAAACTGCAACTGGTGCAGAGCCAGAAGTCCCGCTCCGGGCGATAGCTAATTATTGAGGCGGAGGAAGAATCCGGAAGTGGTCGCAGTGGAGGGGGCGAATTACAGTAAAGTGGCGGTAATCTAACGTGAGGATGGTCGTTGTCTTCAGTCGTTCCGCAATAGCCACAATTGCCGCATCCGTGAAGTCCAATCCAATGTCTTCGTAGTGCTCAAGAAGTTCCAGGACTCGTGGCCAATCGCGGGGCTGGAGGAATTCCACCGGAACAGCATGTTGAATCAATTCTCGCAAAAACTGCTGCATGGCTCTATGTCCCAGCCGCGAGTCCAGCAAATAACAGATTTCCGGGAGCACCGGGCAAGGAAGCACCAAAGGCTCCAGGAAAGATTGAGCGACGGCCAGGACACGGGAATGATGGCGGTCGCTGGTATCTGCCAGGGCAAAGAGAAAACTGGTATCAGCCAGACCCATGAAGTTCCCAACCGTGAGGAGGGCTGGCCTCTGATTTCAGGATTTCTTCGCTCCTCTCGGCAATGTCGCTCTGGCCGGAGGCTCCTAAACCGGCGATCGCTATCAGGAAGGCAGTAGGGGAAGAAGCCACCCTCTCCTCGTAAAAACGCAGAGCATCTGCTACAACATCTGCCGGACGCCGCCGTTCCCGTCGGGCTATAGAGCGAATCCTTTGCACCAGATTGCGGTCCAAAATCCAGATCATTTCCCTTCACCTAATGAAGATTATAGCACATCCCTTTGGAAGATACAAAACCTGTGCTCCTTTCCCTTCAGGCATTGAACGATGAATCCTTCCACACTTCTGGAATGGGCCTCGGGGCTGGGAGAGCGAGCGCGGCGGAATGAGCCGCTGGCCCCCTATACCGCCATGCGCGTCGGCGGGCCGGCGGACCTGCTGGTCGTCTGCCGGACGACGGAGGAAGTGGTGGAGGCCGTGCAGCGGGCGCGCGCGGCGGGGGTGCCGGGGCGGGTCCTCGGCGGCGGCTGCAACGTCCTGGTCTCCGACGCCGGGGTGCGGGGACTGGTGATCATCCACCGGGCCGACCGGACCCGCATAGAGGCTGACGGGACGGTCTGGGCGGAGGCCGGGGCGCCGATGGCGGCGCTGGCCCGGGAGACGGCGGCCCGGGGTCTGGCCGGTCTGGAGTGGGCGGCGGGGCTGCCGGGAACCGTCGGCGGGGCGGTAGTGGGCAACGCCGGCGCGTTCGGCGGCGATGTGGCCTCAGTGCTGACAAGCGTCATCCTGCTGGAGCCCAACGGCGAGGTGGCCGAGCGGCCCGCCCCATGGATGGAGTTTGCCTACCGGGAGAGCCGGATCAAGCGGATGCCCTCAGAGGAGCGGCCCGTTGTCCTGGCGGCGGCGTTTTCCCTCACGCCCGGCGACCCGGCCGCGCTGGCTTCCCGGATGGAGGAGATTCTGGCCTGGCGGCGGACCCGTCATCCCTCGGGGGCGACGATGGGGTCCACTTTCAAGAACCCACCCGGCCACCACGCCGGGCGGCTGATAGAAGCGGCCGGGCTGAAGGGATACCGCGTCGGCGGCGCAGCGGTCTCGGAACTGCACGCCAATTTTCTCATCAACACTGGCTCCGCCACCGCCGCCGATGTCCGAGCGCTCATCCGGCACATCCAGGCTGAGGTGGAGCGGCAGTTCGGCATCCGCCTGGAGCCGGAGGTGGAGTTTATCGGGTGGGACGCGGATGAACGCGGATAAACGCGGATAAATGTGTATTTTTATCTTTTAAAAATGGGGGCGCAAATGGCTTTGGCGGACCTGAAACATCGGGAGATTACGGATAGGATTCTCCACGCGTTCTTCAAGGTGGTTTATCCTCAACTGGGGTATGGGTTTCTGGAGAAGGTTTACGAGAACGCAATGGCTATTGCTCTGCAAGAAGCAGGATTACAGGTCCAGCAACAGACCGGGATTCCGGTGTACTTTCACGGACAACTGGTTGGGGAATACTTTGCGGACCTGCTGGTTGAGGACGCTGTGATTGTGGAGTTGAAAGCAGTCTCTCAGTTGACCAAAGACCATAAGGCACAACTGCTGAATTATTTACGGGCCACACCCTATGAAGTGGGACTTCTGCTGAATTTTGGCCCGAAGCCCGACTTTCGCCGCCTGGCCTTTGACAACGAGCGCAAGACGGTAACCTGGAAACAAAAGTAAAAATCCGCGTGAATCCGCGTTCATCCGCGTCCTATTTGGAGATAGCAATGGGCAAGATCCGGGTAGGGGTTCTCTTTGG
>DAOTWL010000249.1:0-5913 GCA_034435875.1 Anaerolineae bacterium | reverse complement strand
GCTGGTGGACGGGCAGGGGAACTTCGGCTCGGTGGACGGGGATAGCCCCGCCGCGATGCGCTACACCGAGGCCCGTCTGGCCCCCATCGCCGCCGAGATGCTGGCCGACATCCAGAAGGAGACGGTGGACTTCGTCCCCAACTTTGACGACACCCTGCGGGAGCCGGCCATTCTTCCGGCGGCCATCCCCAACCTGCTGGTCAACGGCTCCTCGGGCATCGCTGTCGGCATGGCCACCTCCATCCCGCCCCACAACCTGGCCGAGGTCTGCGACGCCCTCATCTACCTGCTGGACAACTGGAAGCGGCTGGACGACATCGGCGTGGAGGACCTGCTCCGCTTTATCCAGGGCCCCGACTTCCCCACCGGCGGCATCATCTATCGGGAGACCCCGGAGGGGGAGGACGCGCTGGCGGCGGCCTACGGTACCGGTCGCGGCCGCATCACCGTCCGGGCCCGCGTGCGGCTGGAAATGGACCGCGCCCGTCAGCGGCTGGTCGTCACCGAAATCCCCTACCAGGTCAACAAGAGCAGTCTGGCGGAGCGGATCGCCGAACTGGCCCGGGAGGGCCGCCTGGAGGGCATCACCGACCTGCGGGACGAATCGGACCGGCAGGGCATCCGGGTGGTGATAGAACTGGCCCGGGGGGCCGAGCCGGAGGCAGTCCTGGCCGAACTTTTCCGCCACACTCCCCTGGAGAGCACCTTCAGCATCATCCTGCTGGCGCTGGTGGACGGCGAGCCGCGCCTGCTCACCCTCAAGCGGGCCCTGCTCCTCTACCTGGAACACCGCCAGGAGATTGTCACCCGGCGCAGCCGCTACGACCTGGAACGGGCGAAGGAACGGGCCCACATCCTGGAGGGGCTCCTGGTCGCCCTGGACAACCTGGACGAGGTCATAGACCTCATCCGCCGTTCCCGGACGGCGGAGACGGCGCGCACCAACCTGATGCGCCGCTTTAAACTGACCGAAATTCAGGCCCAGGCGATTCTGGATATGCCCCTCAAGCGGCTGGCTGCACTGGAGCGGCACAAACTGCAGGAGGAATACAAGGAGAAGCAGCAGCAGATTCGCTACCTGACGGCGCTGTTGAAGAGTCCGACCAAAATCCGGGAGGTCATCCGGGAGGAACTGGTCGCGCTGAAGGAGAAGTACGCCGACGCGCGCCGGACCGAAATCGCCGGGGCGCGGGCGGCGGTCTCGGCGGAGGAACTGGTCCCGGACGTCCCGGTCTGGATTGGCGTGACGGAGACGGGCCGGGTGGCCCGTGTGGCCGACGAAGGCGGGCCGCCCGCGCTCCCCGACAAACTGGAGAAGACGGCCCTGCCGGTGGCCCTGCTCCGGGCGTCCACCCGGGACATTCTCTACGTTTTTTCTGCGGACGGGCGGTTCGCCGCCTACCCGGTCCACCAGTTGCCGGAGGGCGCGGTCTGGGAGGGAGGCGGCCGCGCCATCGGCGACCTGGTCTCCCTGAGCGGCCCCTTCCCGGCCGTCACCGCACTAAGCGTTCGTAGTGAGGCACGCAGCGAAGCGGAGTGCCGTTCAACGCGACTCCGCTCCGCTGCGTCGCTTACTACGAACACCCAGGATGAGGCACGCAGCGAAGCGGAGTGCCGTTACCTCTTCCTCGCCACCCGTCGCGGCATGGTCAAGCGGGTCGCGGTGGAGGACCTCCCCCCCGTCGGTGCCGGGACCGTCATCGGCGTCGCGGAGGGCGACGCGGTGGTCGGCGCGGCCTGGACGACGGGCACAGACGAGGTGGTCCTGGTCACCCGCGCGGGGCAGGCCATCCGCTTCCAGGAAGAGGAAGTCCGCCCCATGGGGCTTCCGGCGGGCGGCGTCGCAGGCATGAAACTGCAAGAAGCCGGGGACAGGGAGCAGGAAGACCGGGTGGTATCGCTGGTGGTGGTGCGTCCCAAAGAGGACCTGGCGGTGGTGGCGGAGGACGGGCGGGGCAAGCGGACTCCCTTCGCCGAGTACCCCACCCAGGGCCGCTACGGGAAGGGGGTCATTACCGCCCGCTTCGCCGCTCCCGGCGTCGGGCTGGCCGGCGCGGCGGTCGTTGGAAGTGCGGCACGGAGCGGAACGGAGTGCCGCCTGGCCCTGCTCACCGAAGCCGGCGCGGTCCGGGTGGTGGGCACCCGCTCCATCCCCCGCCAGGACCGCCCCGCACAGGGCCGCTCCCTCATCCCCCTGCGCAAAGGGGACCGGGTGAAACGGGTGCTGGTGCTGGCTTAGAAGCGGTGGTGGCGGCTTCGCCGCCGCTACCGCCATTTTATATTTCACCGGAGGCTCCATGCACCGCATCTTCTACCCCCAGAGCATCGTCGTCATCGGCGTCTCGGAGAAACCCGACAACCTGGCCCGCACCATCCTCCTCAACCTGCGCACCTTCGGCTACTCCGGTGCCCTCTACGCCGTGGGACGGGCGCGAGGGGAAGTCTACGGCGTCCCTATCGTCCCTTCGCTGGAGGAAGTCCCCGACGGCCTGGACCTGGCCGTCATCCTGGTCCCCGCCCCCCTGGTCCCCGGCTTTATGGAAGCCTGCGGACAGAAGGGCATCCGCCGCGTGGTCATTGAGTCCGGCGGCTTTTCCGAATTTTCGGAAGAGGGCCGTCGGCTGGAGGAACAACTCAAAGAAATCGCCCGCCGCTGGGACATCCGCTTCGTGGGCCCCAACTGCATCAGCGTCGTCAACCTGGACGCCGGGGTCTGCCTGCCCTTTGCCCCCATCGGTCGGGAGACGCTCCGCTTCGGCCCCGTCTCGGTGGTCGCCCAGAGCGGCGGCGTCTCCATCACCTACGCGGAGATGTTCTCCGCCGCCGGACTGGGCGTCAACAAGGTCGTCAGCATCGGCAACAAGGCCGACCTGGACGAGGCGGACTACCTGGCCTACCTGCTGGAGGACCCCGGCACCCGCATGGTCTGCCTCTACCTGGAGTCGGTGGACGACGGACGGGGGCTGATGGACCTGGCCCGCCGGTCGGCCAAACCCATCATCGTCCACAAGGCCAACCGGGGGAGCGCCAGCCAGAGCATCGCCCGCTCCCATACGGCGGCGCTGGCCAACGACGACCGCATCGTCAGCGCGGCCTTCCGGCAGGCGGGCATCCTGCGCGCCGACTCCTTCGGGGACGCCGTCGCCATAGCCCAGGGGCTGACGCTTCCGCCCGTCCGGGGAAACGACATCGTCGTCATCTCCCGCTCCGGGGGCCACGCCGTCATCGCCGCCGACTTTGTGGAAAAGTACGGGTTCCGCCTGGCCCCGCTGCCGGAGGACTTCGTCGGCGCGGTCCGGGCCCTCTTCCGCGCCGACGTCATCGCACCGACCAACCCCCTGGACCTGGGCGTTATCTTTGACTTTGACCTCTACGCCCGCATCGTGGAACACGCCCTGCGGATGATCCGGCCGGACGCGGTCCTGCTGATCAACACGTACAGCCGGACCGAGGCGGAGGGGGCCCACCGCCTGGCGCATCAGGTGGACGCCATCATCCGGGAGACGGGGATGCCGGTGGCCCTCTGCGCGTACGGGGAGGGCGGCATTGCGCGGGAACTGATCGGGCAGGTCTCCATCCCTGTCTTCTTGGATATGGAGCAGGCCGTGCGCGCTCTGGCGGCCTCGCGGGACTGGCACCGCCGCCGGGCCCAACGGGCAGTGACTGGAAGTCACCCTGCCGGGGCCTCTGGCCGGTTGTCGGCCCGCGCCGACAGAAATGCTCCGGACGGCGCACTGGCCCTCTGTCGGGAGTACGGCATCCCGGTGGCCCCCTGGGCGGTGGCCGAAGACCCCGACGGGGCGGCGGAGGCGGCGGACGGGCTGGGCTACCCGGTCGTCCTCAAGGCCCTCTCCGCGCGCGTCGTACACAAATCGGACGTGGGTGGGGTGGCCCTGGGCCTGGCGGACCGGGAGGCCGTCCGGCGGGAGGCGGAGGCCATGCGGGCGCGGGTCCGGGCACACGTGCCGGAGGCGGACGACCTGCGCTTCCTGGTCCAGCGGATGATAGAGGGCGGCGTGGAGGTCATCCTGGGCGGCAAACAGGACCCCGCTTTCGGGCCGGTGGTGATGTTCGGCCTGGGCGGGGTCTTCGTGGAGGTCTTCGGGGACATCTCCTTCCGGGTGGCGCCGCTGACCCGCGCCGACGCGGAGGAAATGATAGAGGAAATCCGGGGGAAGGCCCTGCTGCAGGGCGCGCGCGGCCGTCCCCCGGCGGACCGGGAGGCGCTGGTGGAGGCGGTCCTGGCCTTCTCCCGCCTGCTGGTGGAGAATCCGTCCCTGGCGGAGATAGAGATCAACCCCCTGCTGGCCCTGCCCCGGGGCGCCGTGGCGGTGGATGCCCGGTGGGTGGTGAACCACCGATGAGAACAGCAACGGGGGTATCCCATGAAGGGCATTACGGCTACCATTCGCTGGCTGGCGTGGATGCCGTTCCTGATGGCGCAGGCGGTCATCCTGTGTTCCTGCGCCGCCCCATCGCCGACGGCGGAGACCCCGCCCCCTCCGTTCCCCCCCGCTACCATGCTCCCCGGCCCCATCCGTCTCCCGGCCATCGCCGGGTCGTGGTATCCCGGGAACGGAGAAGAACTGGCGCAGGTCGTGGACGGGATGCTGGAGGCCGAGGGGCCGGTAGACGGCGCGCCGGTCGCCCTCATCGTCCCCCACGCCGGATATGTCTTCTCCGGACCGGTGGCGGCGGCGGGATTCCGTCAACTGCGCAACGGCGAGTACGATGTGGCCGTCCTCATTGCCTCCGACCATCAGGCGCCCCTCTCCCGTCCCATTTCTGTCTGGGCGGAGGGGGGATGGGTGACCCCACTGGGGCTGATCCCGGTGGACGCCGACCTGGCCGGGGCCCTGGTCCGGGCCGACCCCCGCATCACTGCCGACGTCGCGGCCCACCAGGGGGAGCACCCCATAGAGATAGAACTCCCGTTCCTCCAGCGGGTCTGTCCCCACTGCCGCATCGTCCCCATCCTGATGGGCGCCGACGATGAGGAGACGGCGCGGGTCCTGGCGGACGCGCTGATAAGGGTCCTGCGGGGCCGGAAGGCCGTCGTCATCGCCTCCTCCGACCTCTCCCACTACCCCTCCCGGGAGGACGCCCGGGCGGTGGACGGGGTCACCCTGGCGGCGATAGAGACGGGAGACCCGGCGCGGGTGCGGGAGACGGTCGCGGCGACAATGAAGCGGGGCATCCCGGGCCTGGTCACCTGCGCTTGCGGCGAGGGGCCGATCCGGGTGGCGATGCGCGTCGCCGCCGGACTGGGCGCGGATACTGTCTCCGTCCTCCGCTACGCCAACTCCGCCGATTCTCCCTACGGCGACCCCAAACAGGTAGTGGGCTACGGCGCGGTGATGTTCTGGCGCTACGTCCCGCCCGACCTGACCCCGGCGCGGCGGGAGGCGCTGCTGACGCTGGCCCGCCGGACGCTGGAATCCCACCTGACCGACGGCACCATACCCCCCTACGAGACCGACGACCCGCACCTGCGGCGGCTATCGGGGGCCTTCGTCACGATTCGGGAGGACGGGGAGTTGCGGGGGTGCATCGGGCACATCCGGGCCGACACTCCCCTCTACCGGGCGGTCCAGGAGATGGCCGTCGCCGCCGCCACCGAAGACCCCCGCTTCCCGCCCCTGACGCGGGAGGAACTGGGGCGGGTCCGTCTGGAGATTTCCGTCCTCTCCCCCTTCCGCCGCCTGACCGACCCGATGCAGGTGGAAGTGGGGACGCATGGTCTGCTCATCATCAAGGGAGGCCAGCAGGGGCTCCTGCTCCCGCAGGTCGCGGGGGAGGAGGGGTGGGACCGGGAGGCCTTTCTGGAGGGGGTATGCCGCAAAGCGGGCCTGCCGGAGGGTTGCTGGCGGGAGGGCGCGGCCCTCTACGCCTTCACGGCGGTGGTGTTCGGGG
>DAOTWL010000248.1:0-14578 GCA_034435875.1 Anaerolineae bacterium | reverse complement strand
GGCGGTCCGGCCGCTATCCGGGTGGGCGGGGGAAGTTTGCGGCGGCGGCCGAAGGCCGCCGCCGCAAGCTCTCTTCTCCACCCCTGCTTGCATTGCGCAAGATTAATCTTGCGCTACAACAACGAAAGTCTGGCTGGCGGAGCGGCCCCAGACCGTCGGGTCGTACATCGCCGAGACCTCCGTCGGCAGGGCCACGAACCGGCCTGCCCGCACCGCCCGCGCCAGATAGGTCACCCGCCACTCGCCAGCCCCCATCTCCGTCACGAAGAAGACCACCCGGTCCGCCCATACCTCCTTCTGGTTGTACCCGTAGTCCCGCCAGTAGAACCGCTCCTCCTGCGCGCGGGCATCGTGGCTGGTGGTGTTGAGCCGTTCGTTTAACGCCTCCAGGCCCCCGGGCAGCGGGTCCTCCACGATGATGTAGAACCCGCTCTGCGGCATCTGGACCTGCAGTTCTACCTGGACCAACTGACCGGGCTGGGCCGCCGCGATCACCTCTTTCGTCTCCGCGTCCCGATAGACCCGGCTGACGCGCACGTTCCCCGCCGCGTCCACCCGCTCCCGGGCCAGGTGGAGCCGGTTGTTGACCGCGTAGTAGAGGGTGCCGTCGCCCTCGCACACAAGGCGCAGGTGATTCTGACCTGTCCGCAGCCGGGTCGCCGGGAGCCTCAGAGAGACCACTGGCTCGCCCCGACCCAACCTCCCCTCGTGGACCGTCGTCCCGTTCACCTCCACACGGCAGGTCGTCTCGGCCGTCCGCTCCTCCAGCGCCAGCAGGTAATCGGTCAGCGCGATGAGCGTATAGGCGGTCTCGTTGGTGCTCCCCCAGCCGTCGGTCCGACGCTGCGCCATGAGCCAGCGGACGGCTTGCGGGATCAGCGGATGGTCGGGCCGGACCTGCACCAGGGCATCCAGCACCATCGCGGTCGTGCGGGTCGTGGATGCCATGGTCTTCCGGTAGTAGTGCCCTTCGTAGGACTCGCCGGCCCACCATGCGCCTTCCTGGGTGACGGTCGCCCGTTCGGCCAGTTCGTCCACCAGCATCCGCGCCCGGTCCGATTCGCCCAGTTCGTGCAGCGCCAGCGCCAGCGCGGCCTGACTGAAGAAGTCCAGCCCCTTCCGCTTCTCCAGCATGGCCAGCGTCGCCGCGCGGTTGCCCTTTCCGGCGATGGCCATGCTGTAGAGCGCGTACGCACGGGTGCGGATGTCCATCCCGTCCAGGTGGCCGTTCAGCCAATCCACCCCGCGCTGAATCACCCCTGGGTCCACCTCGTAGCCGGCCTGGGCGATCATCGTCAGTCCGAAGACCACCCAGGCGGTCTGGTAGTCGTGGCTGGCGTCGTCCCACCACCAGCCCCAGCCGCCGTCGTTGTGCTGGAAGCCGTAGAGCCGCTGAAGACCCGCCCGGACTTTGGGCGGCAGGTCGGCCAGGAGGGTCGGGGTGGCATATCCCAATTGGTAAAATGCGCGGGCCACCACCGCCGTCGGCAACGCCTTGCTCATCGTCTGCTCCACGCAGCCGAACGGGTAGCCGGTCAGGTACTCCAGGCCCACCAGGATGTTCCCGGCGACGGAGCGGGAGAGATGCACTTCCAGGGAACTGGCCTCTTTCAAGGCGTCGGTGGGCAGGAAGACGGCCGTCTCCCAGGAGCCCTGGAACTCGCCGACCTGGGTCTGGACCTCCCGGACGGCCAGCGGGCGGACCGGCAGGGTCATCCGGACCGCGTCGCCGGCGGTGGGGGAGCGGGCGCTGACGGTCACGGTGACGGTTCTCGGCGCCGGGGCCCGGGCCGACCAGCCGACGATGCGGACCTCGCCCGGGGCCAGCGAGACGGCCTGGGTGAGCGGAGGGGCTACCTCCAGGCCGCCCTCCCAGTGGATGCCGACGGTCAGGTTCTGCGGGGCCGTGCTGTAGTTGTGGACGGCGGCGGAGAGGTAGAACTGGTCGCCCGCCGTCAGCGCGCGGGGGAGGAGCGGGCGGACGACGACGGGCTGGTGGGTGGTCACTTTCGCCACCCCCTCGCCCACCCGGACCCGGTCCTCCGCCGTCATCGCCTTCGCGGTGAGGCGCCACGTGGTCAGGCTATCCGGCAGGTTGAGGGTGAGGACGACGGTGCCGTCGGCGTCGGTGGTGAGGGCCGGCAGCCAGATGGCGGTATCGGGGAAGTCGCTGCGGGGGTTGGCGGCGGTGAACTCCCCTTCGCCGCCACCGCCCATGCCGTCGCCGCCAATATAGCGGCTCAGGGCCAGGCCGTCGTAGGTGCGGACGATGCGCTCCCGCCGGGCGTAGAAGGCGTCGTGGATGGGGCCGGAGAGTTCCTCGCTGAGGGCGAAGATGGCCTCGTCCACCAGCGCCAGGGAGACCTCTGCGCCGGGGACGGGCGCGCCCTGGGCATCGGTCACGCGCACCGTGAAGCGGGCCTCCTGACGGGGCGCGTAGCGGGTCCGGTCCGGCGTGATGGTGACCGTCAGCCGCCGGTCTTCAGCGGGGACGGAGAGTTCCACACTGGCCGTGCGGAGCACACCGTCCGGGATAGAATAGCGGCCTTCCTTCGGGCGGAGCGTGGTGTCCTGCGGCTCCCAGACGTTCACGGTGACGTGGATGTTGGGGACGTCATCGGGCCGGATGGGGACGTCCACCACCGTGAGGGGCGGGGTGAGGTGAATGACCTGGGCCCGCCGGGTGGTCCCCCGTTCAAAGGTGAGGAGCGCCGGCCCGCCGATGGGGGTCTCTATGAGCAGTCGGGCGACGTCGCCCGGGGCGTACCGGGGCTGATCGGCGATGACGCGCAATTGGGCCGGGGCCTGTTCCCCCCACCAGGTCTGGCGGAAGATCGCCAGCCATGCGGCGTCGGTGATTTCGTGGCCCAGCCGGTCGGTAGCGACGGCGCGCAGGAGATACCAGCCCGGTTTTTCCGGGGTGAACGGGGTGCGGATGATGCCGTCGCTCCCGGTGGTGACGGTGATGGCCTGGACGACGTCGGTGTAATCGCCGGTCTGGGGACTGTAGCGGGCCAGTTCCAGCCGGACGGCGCGGTTCGGGACCGGCTCGTCAAAGATGGTGCGGACGGTCATCTGGACGGTGAAGGGCTGGCCGGGCGCGTGGAAATAGCCACCCGGGTCCAGGCTCAGACGTTCGGCGGTGGGGTAGACCTCCACGACGGCGAATTGGCTCACCGTCTGGTGGCTCCCGTCGTCCACCGTCGCCTCCACCCCCCAGAGGGTGCGAGGGGCCGTCCCCCACCACCAGTACTCGCTCCGGTGTTCGGCGGGCAGGGTGAAGGTGAAGCGGCCGTCGGCGTCGGTGGTGGCCCGGATAGGCGGCCGCTCCGAGGCGTACCAGACGTATTTTTCTTCGGAGGGGCAGTCCTCCCAGCAATACTGCTGGCCCAACTGGTAGATTTTCACCTCCGCCGGGGCGCCGGCGACCGGTTCGCCGAAGAAGTAGCGGCTCTCCACGGTCACCCTTATCGTCTCTCCGGCGACGTAGCGGGTGCGCTCGGGGGTCACCTGCACCTGATAGTCGGGCTTGCGGTAGTCCTGGACTTTGAAGATCTGGCGGTGGGCCTCCCCGTCCACCACCATTTCCACGGCGTAGTCGCCCAGCATGGCCCCTTCGGCCAGGGAGAACTGGCCGAAGACGGTGCCGAATTCGCCGGTGGTCAGGTTGAGGGTCTGGACGACGTTATCGCGCGCGTCCCGGATGCGGACGGTGACGGGAGTGCCAGCGGGGAGCCGGGAGAGGACGGCGTCGTCGTCCCGGCGCAGGAGGCCCTTGAAGAAGACGGTCTGGCCGGGGCGATAGATGGGGCGGTCGGTGTAGATGTAGACGGCGTAGCGGCGGGCGGCGGGCGCAAGCTGCCACCAGCCCCACCAGGAGCCGTGGGGAGAGAGCCACTCGTTGCTGAGACCGGCGGCGGTGATGTCTTCCCCCACCCGTCCGATGACGATCAGGGGCTGAGGGTCGCGGGGGACCTGGGTCCGGCAGATGCCCTGGTCGTCGGTAATGCCCCGGGCCACCAGTGTGCCGTCGCGGGCGTAGACGCCGATTTCGGCGCCGGGGACGGGTTCGCCGTTGATGTCCGTGAGCCAGGCGACGATCTGTCCCTCCGCCTGCTTCAGGGTCAGGACGTAGCGGGTCAGGATGAGGAACAACTGGTCGGCCAACCCGGTACCTGGAACCTCCATGTTCAGGATGTAGAGGCCCGGGGGGACGTCGGTGGGGATGACCACTTCGCCGGGGGCTTCCCAGGAGCCCTGATTGCGGGCCGGCGCTTCCCACCGGCGAACGCGGGTCGCTCCCTCGGTGCTGATGGGGCGTTTTTCCCAGCCGGCGACGCCGCGAAAGCCCGAAGCGTAGCGGTCCAGGAACTGGGGGAGCGACACCCGGTAGAGTTCAAAGACGAGGGTGACATCTACCAGGCCGTAGACGCGGAAGTGGACAGCGCGGCGGCCGTCGGCGTCCAGGACCTGGGCGTTGGGCCCCCAGCCGAAGTCGGCGACGGGCTGGGGAGTGCCGGTCTGGAAGGTCCAACTGTAGGGTTCGGAGAGGATGGCCTTGCCGTCCTCGTCCAGCACCGACGGCGCGATGGTGACAGTGTAGGAGGTCAGGGATTGCAACGGCTCGTTGGGCTGGAAGATGAACGTGGTCTCTTCCCACTCAAATCGCCCGGCGACGGTGGGGGTGATGGAGAAGGCGGCGACGACGCTCTCCCAGTCCATTGGTCGGTCAAAGACAATCTGCACGGAGGTCGCCGGTTGGACTCTCTGGTATGGGCCGGGGCGGGTTTCCAGGATAGGGGGCGGGGTGGTCCACCGGAAGGGCTCCGGCGGCGGGAAGGGATAGCCGTCGGGGTCACAGAGGTCTGCGGTCAGAGTGACGGTGAAGGTCGTCCAGGCGGGGAGCCGCTCCTGGGGGTGGAAGACCAGGGCGTTCCGCTCCGCGTCCCACTTCCACTCGCCGCCGACGGCGGGCTCCATTCGGACCGCCTTCTGAGCGCTCCTGGGGTCTATTTCGTAGTAGAATTGAAGGGTTAGCGGAACGTCCCTGTGCTCCCGGTTGGGGCCGTTGAGGAAAGCCAACGGTGAAAGGTCGTAGGTCCAGCGGTAACCCCGGGCCAGCGGGAGGCCGTTCCGGTCGGTCGCGGTGGGAGCGAGGGTGAACCGGTAGGAGAGGCCAGGGGTCAGCGGGACGGTGGGGCGCAGGAGCAGGGCGCCGTCTTCCTGGCCGTGGAGTTCCAGGGGGACCTCGGGCTGGACGGAGAGGGCGCGCAGGACGCTCTGGATGTCCATGGGGCGGCTGAAGGCGAGCTGGATGGTGGGCAGGCGCAGGTTCAGGGAGCCTGCCGGGGGAGAAAATTCCAGCAGCGTGGGGGGCGCGGGCGGGGCGGTGGGGAGCGGAGAGGACGGCGGGGCCAGCGGGCTGGCCGGGGTGGTGGGCCGGGGGGCCCGGCACGCGGTGATGAGCAGAACCAGCAGCAGGATCAGCGAGAGGATGCGCCGCGAAGTCATCTAGCACCTCCTGCAACAGACCATAGACGATGGACGACAGACAACAGGGGTATCGGAAAAGCACAAAGGACACAAAGGATTTTATTTTTGACTCCACTGGTAACTACCTACCCCCGGTGGCTGGGATGCCCACTTCCGCCCGCCGCTGAAGCGGCGGGCTTGATGACAAAGCCCTGACGGGCTATCCGGAAGCCCCCGAAGGGAGGCTTTGCATCTGAGCCAGGGGCTTTTAGCCCCTGGCGTAGTAGTTACCAGCGAACTCAAAATTTCTTTGTGCCTTTCGTTTGTCCGTTGTGACCTTTGTAGTTATAGACGCTGGGCCGGGCGGGAAAGTTCCGGGGGCAGGTCGGCGGCGCTGAAACTCTCCGGCAGCAACCGGGAGAGGGTGGTCTGCCGGTAGTGGCCGGCCGCGTCGCCGATGAGGATGACCAGGTCTTCGGCGAACTCCCGCAGGGTCTGGCGGCAGGCGCCGCAGGGAGGCCCGCCGTTCTCCGTCACCACCGCCAGTGCCACGAACTCCCGCTCGCCCTCGGAGACGGCCTTCACCACGGCCGTCCGTTCGGCGCAGGTGCAGAGCGGATAGACGGCATTCTCCACGTTGCAGCCGGTGTAGATGCGCCCGGAGCGGCCCAGCAGCGCCGCGCCCACCCGATAGTTGGAGTACGGCGCGTAGGCCCATTCCCGGGCCTCCCGGGCCCGTTCCAGTAAGATTTGGGGGTCAAAATCCACCGTCGCAGATTGATTCCGGGTCATAGGGATTTTCCAATTGCAGTTTTGTGAATGGGTATAATTTGGAGAGAAGAATACGGACACCCTCACTGGGAGAATAAGCGATGGTCACCACTTTGACTTTGCGGATGGAGTCACCCGGAGATAAGACCTTGCACATCCCTCTGCCTTCCGAGATACCAGAGGGGCCGCTGGACATCGTGGTGATCATTTCTTCCTCCCGTCCTGCGCTCCCTGCATCTGGCCTGGCGGGGAGATGGCAGGCTTATTTCCCGCCTGAGTTTGATATGGACCGTGTGTTGGATGAAATTCGCCACGAATGGGAAGCGGAATGGATAGAGATATAAGACGACCTGCGCCTGTTAGATCTTCTGGTCCCATACCGGAGTTACATGACCGGTTAATCGCAGCCGTGGCTTTACGTCTCAATGTCCCCATTCTGACCCGTGATCCGCTGATCAGGGCTTGCGCCGGGATCACGGGTATTGGGTAAATCCGCGCCATTTTATCCCCCCCGCATCATCCGCACCTTGCGGATGCGCCGACCGGAGACGGTCAGGACCTCTATCCGCCACTCCCCTATCCGGAGACCGTCGCCGGGGACGGGGACCCGTCCCAGGGCGTCGTAGATGAGGCCCCCCAGCGTGTCGGTGGTCTCTGTGGGCAGGTCGGCCTCTAAAAGGTCGTTGACGTCGTCCAGGTTCATCCGCGCGTCCAGAATGTACTCCCCCTCGCCGACCTGCTCAAACGAGGGCTCCTCTATGTCGTACTCATCCTGAATCTCTCCGACAATCTCCTCCAGGATGTCCTCTACGGTGACCAGTCCCGCCGTCCCACCGTACTCGTCCACCACGATCGCCATGTGGATGCGCCGCTGCTGCATTTCCCGCAACAGGTCGTCCACCTTCTTCGTCTCGGGGACGAAGTAGGCTGGGCGGAGCATCTCCCGCAGCGGCGGGGGGGGACCGTCCCCCTGCAGGTGGAGGAGCAGGTCTTTGGCATAGACCAGTCCCACAATCCCGTCCACTGTCCCCTCGTAGACGGGGATGCGGGAATGGCCAGTCTCCGCGATGACCCGGACCACCTCCTCCGGCGGCGTCTGGACGTCCACGGCGACGATGTCTATGCGAGGGACCATGACCTCTCGCGCCATGGTCTTGCCCAGTTCAAAGATGGAGTAAATCATCTCCTTCTCGTCTTCTTCAATGGTGCCCTCTTCCTCTCCGGCGTCCACCAGGGTGCGGATTTCCTCTTCGGTGACCAGGGTGGTGCCGCTGAGGGGGACGCCGCCGAAGGGGGCGGCCAGCCGGTTGCCCACCCAGACCAGGAGGCGGACAGGGGGCCAGAGAAGGGCTGTCAGGACCCGCAGAAGTCCGGAGAAGTGGACGGCCCACTCTTCCGGGCGGGCGGCGGCGATGCCCTCTGGGACCAGCTGTCCGAGGACCAGGAGGAGGGCCGAGAGGCCGCCGATGACCATCAGAAAGGCCACGCCGTCGGCCCAGGGATGGGGGAGCCCGCCGTCGGCCAGGGCCCGAGCCAGGGGGGAGACCAGGGTGAGGGCCGCCAGGGCCGCCGCCAGCGCGGCCAGGAACGCTTTGCCCAGGTAGAGGGTGCCCAGCATGCGGCTGGAGTCCTCCGCCAGACGGAGGGCCAGCGCGGCGCGCGGGACGCGCTCATCGGCCATCTGGCGGAGCCGCCCGCGCCGGGCGCTGGCGAACGCCGCCCGCATGCTCGCCAGCAGGCCGTGCAGGAGAATCAGCAGAAGGATGCCGGCTAATCCGGCCCAGGATGTACCGTCCATTTCTTTGCAGAGCAACTGCAAAGGGGGGCGACCGCAAGGGGGCGACCGCAAGGGTCGCCCCTCCACCGGCTATTGGAGGGGCCGGGCTCGCCCCTGCGGCCTCACCCCTCCCCCGGCGGCTCACCTCACCCCCGGCCCCTCTCCTGACCGAAGGTCAGGAGGGGGGAGGGGGTCAGGGGGAGGGGTGAGGCTTGGTTTTGCGCTCCCGCGCCGGGACCCCGTAGGCCACCGTCTCGTCGGGGATGTCGTGGGTCACCACGGAGCCGGCGCCGATGACGGCCCGGCGGCCCACCCGCACCGGCGCCACCAGCATGGTGCCGGAGCCGATGAACGCCTCCTCACCAATCTCCGTCCGGTGCTTCCGGCGGCCGTCAAAATTGCAGGTGACGGTGCCCGCGCCGATGTTGGCTCCGGCGCCCACCTCGGCGTCCCCCACGTAACTGAAATGGCCCATCCTGGTCCCCGGGCCCAGATAGGCGTTTTTGACCTCGCCGAAGTTTCCCACGTGGGCGCCCGGCCCCAGATGCGCGCCCGGCCGCAGGTGGCTGAAGGGGCCGACGTCGCTCCCTTCCTCCATCACCGCTCCCTCCACTACCGACGCCACGACCCGACAGCGATCGCCGATAACGCTATCTTCTATCAGAGCGTTGGGGCCGATCTGGCACCCCCTGCCGACCACCGTCTGCCCGCGCAGGATGGTGTTGGGCCAGATGACCGTATCCGGGCCGATGGTGACCGTCGGCTCTATGTAGGCCGTCTGGGGGTCTATCATGGTCACCCCGGCCTCCATCCAGCGGTGGTTAATGCGGCGGCGCAGAATGGCCTCCGCCTCCGCCAGGTGGACGCGGGTGTTGATGCCCAGGGCCTCTGTAGGGTCATCGGCGGTCACGGCCACCACCTCCCGGCCTTCCCCGGCCGCCATCTCCACCAGGTCGGTCAGGTAGTACTCCCCTTTGCGGCTCAGGGGGAGGAGGGGGAGATGGGCCCAGAGCCAGGCCGCGTCGCAGGCGTAGACCCCGGCGTTCAGTTCCCGGATGGCCCGCTCCGCGTCCGTCAGGTCGGCCTCCTCCACAATGCGCGCCACGCTCCCGTCGGCCTCGCGCACCACCCGCCCGAACCCCCGGGGATCTTCGGCGACGACGGTCAGAATGGAAAGGACGGCCCGGGCCGAGCGGCGCGCGTCCACCACCCGGCGAAGGGTCTCCGGGGTCAGGAGGGGCATGTCGGCGTAGAGGATGAGCACCTCATCGGCCCGGCCCTCCAGCACCGGACGGGCCTGGAGGACGGCATGCCCCGTCCCCCGTTGCTCCTGCTGTTCGGCGTAGGCGACGGCCTCCCCCACGGCCCGGCGCACCTCCTCCGCCCCGTGCCCTACCACCAGCACCGGGGGGAGGTCGGAGAGGCCGCGCACGGCATCCAGGGCGTAGAAGACCATCCGGCGTCCGCAGAGGGGGTGGAGGACTTTGGGGACCTCCGACCGCATTCGCGTCCCCTGCCCGGCGGCCAGAATGACGATTCCCAGCATCTTCGCTCCTTACGACCACGGACGACTGACCACTGACCATCATTATACCTGCAAATGGGGATTTGACCAGCATAGCTGGTCTTCCTCGGAAAGGGGGATAGATTTGGCTTTCTACCCGTTAGGTGTATAATTTTTGAAGGGTTCGCAGAAGTTTCCAGACAATCTATCGGAGGGTCGCGATGGCAAAACGTTTCGTTTCCTACGGTAAATGCTTCCTCTGCGGCGAGACGTTCGCCAAGAACGCTATCGGTCGCCATCTCCAGAAGTGCATCCCGGCGCAGGAGGCGGCCAAAGGGAAACCCGTGCGCCTGTTTCACCTGCAGGTGGAGGGCTATTATTCCCCTCAGTACTGGATGTACCTGGAGATTCCGGCCACAGCCACCCTGGCCGACCTGGACGATTTCCTGCGCGCGATCTGGCTGGAGTGCTGCGGGCATCTGAGCGCCTTCACCATCGGCAACGCCTGGTACGAACTGGATACCGGCATAGCAAATGCGATGTGGAAGGACATTTTCGGCCTTTCGGCCCCGACGCGTACGATGAACGTCCGGCTGGAAAACGTGCTTTCGGTGGGGCAGACCTTTATCCACAAGTACGATTTCGGCACCACGACGACCCTGAAACTGAAGGTGGTGGGGGAGCGGGAGGGCCCCCGACCTCGGGGAGGCGTGCGCGTTCTGGCCCGCAACTATGCGCCGGTCTTCGCCTGCGTGGAATGCGGCCAGCCGGCCCGGTGGGTTTACACCTGGAGTGGCGAGTATGAGACCTATTGCGACGAGCACGCTCAGGAGCACGATGATTGGGAAGATGGCTTTCTCCCCCTGGTCAACTCGCCGCGCGCGGGCGAATGCGGCTACACCGGCCCGGAGGACGAATCGCTGATGTTTGAAGAGACGATGCCGGAGAAGGCGGAGTGAGGCGTGAAGCGTGAAACGTGAAGCGTGAAACGTGAAGCGTGAAATGTGAGGAGGGAGGAACATGGACTCGCAGACCGAGCGCAGACTGGTAGAAATCCTGGAGACCGACCCCGACTTCTACGTCCCCATCAAGAAACTCTGGCTGATGCTCCAGGCGGAGGGGCTGGCGCTGGACCTGGAACTGGAGGCGTTCCGGGCCCAACTGGAGGCGGACGACCGCTTTGAGATAGAAGATTTTGACGACTCCCTGCCAGGCGATCCCGAGGTGGTCGCCGAGATAGAGCGGGACCTGGAGGCGATGGGCTTCTTCGGCGGCCCTCGGGTGAAACTGGCCAGCCGCGAGATGACCGCCGAGGACATCTTCGCCGGCCTTCTGCGCAGCCTGGAGCGGATGAACGAGGCGCTGCGCGGCGCGTGGGAGACCCGCCCCGAAGGGGACCGGGAGGCCGAAGAGCAGTTGCTGGACGCGCTGGCGTTGGGCCACGAGATGGAGGAGGAAATCCGCCAGATGATAGAAGAGCGGCGCTGGGAGGAGGAGACGCCGGATTAGTGGGTTAGGCAGTTACGCCGTGGATTGCCTCATCCCCCACCATCGGATGGATGAAGCCTGCCGCCACCTGCGGGAGGCGGAGCGGCTGGGCGCCCGCAAGGCCCGCGACCGCCGCCGGATTCGGGAGGCCCTGAGGCAACACTGCGCGGAATCCGACATACGGAATACGAGGAGGCATTATGAACCGCCCCCTTCGCTGGAGCGATCATATTCTCATCAACATCTACTGGCTGGGGCTGAACGTCGCGTCGGGGACCATCACGCCGGTCCTCCTGCCCTATCTGGTGGCCCTCTTCGTGCCGCCGGAGCAGAAGAATACTTACCTGGGGCTGGTACGGGTCATCGGCCTGGCGGTGGCCATGCTGGTCCAGCCGATGGCCGGGATGTTCAGCGACAGCTCCACCTCCCGCTGGGGCCGCAGACGCCCCTTCATCTTCGCCGGGACAGTGCTGGACCTGGTCTTCCTGGCGATTGTGGGCGCGTCGCCCCTCTTCATCGGGTCTGCGCTGGACGGCTTCTTCGTCCCCACCCTGGGCATCACCACCGCCCTCTTCGTCCTGATCCTGGGCATCGTCCTCCTGCAGATTTCCTCCAACATCGCCCACGGCGCCACCCAGGGCCTCATCCCCGACTTGGTGCCCGAAGACCAGCGGGGCCGCTCCTCCGGCGTCAAGGCGGTAATGGAACTCCTGCCCGTCTTCCTGGTCATCGTCATCGGGCCATTGGTGGACCGGGGGTTGGTCTGGCCGGTGGTGGGGTATGTGGGGCTGGCACTGACGGCGACCATGCTGGCAACGGTGCTGGGTGTGCGGGAGGAGCCGCTGGGGGAGAAGCCGACCGGGCCAGTGGGCGAGCGGGTCTGGCGGCTGGTCGCGCTGACGGCTATTTTCGTCCTGGTCACCCGCGCCGCCCTCTGGCTGGTCAACGCCGCCGGAGGCGCGACGGCGGCAGCCGCGCTGGGGACGCGCGTCGCTGTAGGCGTACTGGTCGGCCTGATCGCGATGGCCGGCTCCATCTTCCTGGGCGTCTACTTCGGCGCGTGGGTGGGCATCGGGCGGGAGGCCCCCCGCCAGACGTCTTTCATCTGGTGGGTGGTCAACCGGCTGATGTTCCTGGCGGCCGTCGGCTCCGTCCAGGGCTTCGCCCAGTACTTCCTGCGGGACGTCCTCCACATCCCCCACGCGGCGACGATGACGACCATCCTCCTGGCCGTCGTGGCGGTCTTCTTGCTCCCGGCCGCGCTGGGCGGCGGCTACCTGGCGGACCGGGTGGGACGGAAGCGGCTGGTGGCGCTTTCGGGGCTGGTCGCCGGGGCGGGCACCGTCCTGCTTCTCTTCTCCCCCACCATCCCGCTGGTGCTGGTCAGCGGCTGCATCATCGGCCTGGGGACGGGGATTTTCTACGCCGCCAACTGGGCGCTGGGGACGGACCTGGCCCCCTCGGCGGAGGCGGGGCGGTACCTGGGCATCTCCAACCTGGCGGGGGCCGGGGCGGGAATTGTCGGCGCGGGCATCGGCGGGCCGATGGCGGACTACTTCAATGCCCTCCAGTCGGGACTGGGCTACCTGGTCATCTTCGCCGTCTACGCAGCGCTCTTTTTCCTCTCCGTTCTGGCCCTGACGCGGGTGAGGACGTAGCACCACTGTAACGCAACTCCGCAGGAGTTGCGCTATAGGAACTCCCGGATGACCGCTCCCACCTCCGCCGGGCGCTCCATCGGCACCATGTGCCCGGCGTCCGGGACGACGACGAAGCGGGCCTGGGGGAGCAACTGCTCCATCCGCCGCTGCGCCGGAGGGACAAAGGTTTCGGAGCGCTCCCCCCGGATGACCAGGGCCGGGACGGGCAGGCGGGGGACGGCCCCCCAGACGTCGGTGGGGACGACGGCGAACAGGTGTGCTTCCCACTCCGGCGGGTAGACCAGTTCTACCCCGCCGTCAGGCCGCTCCCGGGTGCCGGCCTCCACATAGGCCCAGAGGCTCTCCTCCGGCCATCGGGCAAAGAAGGGCTTGCTCCGGAAGTACTCGTAGCAGGCCTGGCGGTCCGGCCAGGTCCGCCGACGGTTCAGCGCCCCCCACACCAGCGAAGGGCGTGGCGTCAGCCCGAACCATCCCATGACCCGCGCCAGGAGGAGCCACAGCGGCGGCAGGATGACCGGGTCTATCAGCACGACGGCGCGGAAGAGGTCGGGCCGGGCGACGGCCGCCCAGAGGGTCATCACGCCTCCCATGGAGTGGCCGACGCCGATAATTCCCCCCAGTCCCAACCCGTCCAGCCCCCGGACCAGGTCGTCGGCCAGGGGATGCCAGTCGGTGACCTCTTCGGGACGGCTCCCGGGCCAGAGCGGGCGCGCCGGCAGGCCGATCACCCGGTAGCGGTCGGTGAGGGTCGCGGCCAGCGGGCGGTAGGCGCCCGGCGGGAAGCCGTTGGCGTGGGCGATGTGGAGGACGGGGCCCTCCCCTCCGAATTCGTAGACGTCTATCATGGCCCTCCGCTGCTCGGGTGATGTTTCCACTGGCAGTACTCGTCGCAGGACTCCATGGGGATCGGTTCCGATACAGGCCGGGTCATCCGGTAGATGAGAAACAGGGGCCGCAGGCTCCGTTCGGCGATACGCCCCACTTCCTGGAACGGCATCCCCCTTTCCGCCGCCAGCGCCCCCAGCGCCTCCAACCGTCCCCGAAAGACCGTATCCTCCGGCGTATGGGCCACATAGAGGGTGGCCGGGTCTTCCAGAAACGGCCGGACCCACTCCGCAAAGCCCGCGTCCGGCTCGTGGAGTTGCTCGTAGCCGAAGACCTCCACCGGGGCAACCCGCCCGGCGGTGAGGAACTGGACCGGCGCGCCGATGCCCCAATCCAGCGCGACGACCGGCCCGGCGGCGTTCTCTTCCAGGTACGCGGCCAGGTCGTATATGGCGCTGGAATGGGCGGAGTGGCCCCCCGTCCGGGCCAGGGCCTGGTGGTAGCGGACGGTGGTCCAGAGGTCGCCCCCGGCCCAGAGGAGGGCCAGCAGGGCGGCGAGCGCCCCGAGCACCCGTCGGGCCCGGCCCATCCCGAGGCGGCCCGCCGCGCCGACCGCCAGCCCCGCCGTCAGCGGAATCAGTGGCACCGCCAGCGCATAGTGGGTGATGAAGAGGTCGCTCACGGTGAACGCGCTCTGGGCCCCAATCAGCGCCAGCAGAGCGACGGGCAGCAGGTGGGCCCAGCGGCGGCTCCGGAAGCCCACCCCGATCCCCAGCAGGACGACCCCCGCCGCCAGATACGGCGCCCACGGGTTGGCAAAGACGCCCCCCAGGTACCAGAGGTGGTCTCCCCGCAACAGGGGCCCCAACTGGCCCAGCCGGACGGTCAGGTTGGGGAGATAGGCCCGGTTATCTACCCCGTAGTACGATAGCCTCAGGTTGCCCAGGACCGAGGCCAGCGTGCCGCCGGTCTGGAGGTTGAAGACCAGAAGGGGGACCAGGGGGAGGAGGAAGCAGAGGATGGCGACCAGGTGGGTTCGCAGGGAGGCACGAAACGGAGTGGAGTGCCGTCCGAAACGCC
>DAOTWL010000247.1:0-14466 GCA_034435875.1 Anaerolineae bacterium | reverse complement strand
TGACGCCCGGCGCGAAGCGTCCAGGGAGGCCGATTTCCCATCGGCGCCCGGGGCGGCGGGAAGCGAAGAGCCTAATCCAGCCTTAAGTTACCCAATTTTCGCCCAAATTGGGGTACCTGGCCCGGTAGAATCCCGAAGCCGGAGGCAACAGGATGCGCGTGGTAGTTCAGCGTGTTCGGCAGGCGAAAGTCTCGGTGGACGGGGCGACCGTCGCCGCCATCGGCCCGGGGGTGGTGGTGCTGGTGGGGGTGACCCACAGCGACACCGACGAGGCGGTCCGCTGGCTGGCCCAGAAGGTGGCCGGTCTGCGCATCTTTGAGGACGCCGGGGGCAAAATGAACGCCGGCCTCCTGGACGTGGGCGGCCAGGCGCTGGTCGTCTCCCAGTTCACCCTCTACGCCGACGCCCGCCGGGGCCGCCGCCCTTCCTTCACCGACGCCGCCCCGCCGGAGGTGGCGGAGCCCCTGGTGCGCCGTTTCGCCGAAGAACTGGCCGCCGCCGGCGTCCCCGTCCAGACCGGCGTCTTCGGCGCCCACATGCTGGTGGAAATCCACAACGACGGCCCGGTCACCATCCTGCTGGAACGCTGAATCGGACGCCGAGGAACGCAAATTCGTATCCTGCATCCTGCATCCTGCATCCTGCATCTTGCATCTTGCATCCTGCATCCTTGTATCCTTGTATCCTTTGATCCCAAATGCCCCTGCGCACCCGAGCCCTGTTGACTATCAGTCTGACCGCCGTCCTCCTGACGGCTCTGTCGGGCCTGCTCTTCTTCCGGACCCTCCTGCGCGCCTTCGCGGAGGCCGAACTCCGGGATACGGAGCGCGACGCCCACCACGCCCGGGCCTTCCTGGAGGACGAACTGCGGGCTATGGATGTCCTCAACCACGACTGGGCTTCCTGGGACGACACCTACGCCTTCATAGAGGACGCCAATCCCGCGTACATCCGCTCCAACATCACCGACGAGACTTTCCTGAACACCCATCTCAACCTGATGCTCTTCGTCCACGCCTCCGGCCGGGTGGTCCTGGCCCGGGCCTACGACCTGGAGGCCGAACAGGAGGTGCCCGTCCCCCAGAAAGTGTACGACGCGCTGCCGGTCCTGGCCCGCGCCACCGAAGGGGGCCTGCGCGGCCTGCTCCTGCTGCCGGAGGGCGTCCTCCTGGTGACCGCGCGTCCCATCCTGACCTCGGAGGACCAGGGGCCCGCGCGCGGCGTCCTGGCCTTCGGCCGCTATCTGAACGCCGACCTCCCGGACCAGATGAGCCAGCACCTGGACCTCTCGGTGACCGTCCACCGGGCCGACCGCCCCGAGGAGTGGCCCGAGGACCTGCGGGTCATCTACCCCCAACTCTCCCCCGAAGCCCCCATCCTGGCCCGCGCCCTGGACGGGGCCCGCATCGCCGGATACGGGCTGATGACTGACCTCTATGGCCGCCCGACGCTGGTCCTGCGCACTGAGGGCCCCCGCGAAATCTACGCGCGCGGCCTGGCGGCCCTGCGGTACTCCATCGGTACCATCTCGGCAATGGCCGTCCTGGTCGCACTGGCCGTCATCCTTTTCCTGGAGCGGGACGTCCTGGCCCGACTGTCATCACTGGCCGCGCAGGTCCGGGCCATCGGCGCAGGAAGAGAGCCCCGGGGCCGGGTCGCCCTGCGCGGCCGGGATGAACTGGCCGACCTGGCCCGGGCCTTCAACGAGACCCTGGACGCGCTGGAGCAGAAGAGCGAGGAACTGGCCCATCTGAATGCCGTCCTGCGGGCCATCCGCAATATCAACCAGGCCATCACCCACGAAAAGGACCGGCAGCGCCTTCTGCAGATTGCCAGCGACGAACTGGTCCGGACGCGCGGCTATGCCGGTGCCTGGACCGTCCTCACCGGCCCAGACGATGGGCCCGAAACCGGGGCCGCCGCTGGAGTGAGTGCGGAGGACTTCGCCGCGCTCCTGGAGGCCTGGAAAGCGGGCCGGCTCCCTATCTGTGCCCGCCAGGCGCTGAATCTCTCCGAGCCCCTCCTCATCCCCGAACCGGAGGCATGCCCGGATTGCCCCATCCGCCTCTCCTACCGGGGCGCCGCCGCGCTGGCCGTCCGTATCGCCTGTGGCGACCGGGTCTATGGCCTCCTCTGCGTCGCCATGCCGCCGGGCATGGCTCCCTCCCCCCAGGAGCAGCGTCTCCTGGCCACAGTCGCCGGGGACCTGGCCTTTGGCCTCTACTCCTTAGAGCAGGAGGCCGCGTTGCGGGAGAGCGAGGAGCGCTTCCGCCTGATGGCCGAGCACGCACTGACCGGCGTCTATCTGATCCAGGACGGCCGGCTCCGCTACGTCAACCCCGCCGGTGCCCGCATGTTCGGCTACGAGCCGGAGGAACTGATAGACCGGCGGAGCCCGCTGGACCTGGTGGCGCCGGAAGACCGGGAGCGGGTCGTTGAAAATATCCGCCGACGACTGGACGGGGAGGTGTTGAGCGTCCACTACACCGTCCAGGGGTTGCGGAAGGACGGCTCCCGCTTCCCCTGCGAGGTGCTCGGCACCCGCGTGGACTACCGGGGCCGCCTGGCTATCCTGGGCACCGTGCTGGACCTGACCGACCGGATGCGGGCCGAGGAGGCGGTCCGCCGCCGGGCCGAGCAGACGGAGGCCCTCCGCCAGGTCGGCTTAGAACTCTTCGCACAACTGGACCTGGACGCCCTCCTCTCCTCCATCGTCCGACGGGCGGTGGACCTGGTGGGCGGAAGTGCCGGGGGCCTCTACCTCTACCGGCCGGAGGAGGATGTTCTGGAATGGGTCGTCTCCATCGGCCCGAACCAACCGCCTGTCGGCACCCGCTTGCGGCCTTCAGAGGGCATCATTACCCGGCGGATCTGGGAGACAGGCCGTCCCTTCTGGGTGGATGACTACTCGCAGCGAGAAGACCGTCCGGCGCAGTACGCCGATTATCCCTGGACGGCGGTCATCGGCGTACCGGTCCGCCGGGGGGAGGAGATACTGGGAGTCCTCATGGTCCTGGCCGACCCGCCCCGCACCTTCTCCCAGGAGGACGCCGATCTGCTGGACCTTTTCGCGGCCCAGGCCGTCGTCGCCCTCACCAACGCCCGGTTCTACGAGACGCTCCGGCGGGAGCGGGAGCAACTGGACTTCCTCCACCGTCTGAGCCGGCGGCTGGCCGGAACCCTGGACGCGCGGGCCATCGCCCAGGAGGCGTTGGAGACTCTCTGCGGGATGACCGGGGCCCAGCAGGGGGTGGTTTATGTGACGGAACTGGGCACCCCCCGCCTGCGGCTGGTCGTGGCGTTCGGGCATGGAGATACGACGGTGGAGGAACTGGACCGTCACTTCCCACTGACCATCGGGCAGGGGCTGGCCGGCTGGGTCGCCCTCCACCGTCAGACCACCCTGGTGGACGATGTTCTCCAGGACGACCGCTGGCTGGTGGTCCGGGGGATGGATGAACATGTCCGCTCCGCCATCAGCATTCCCCTTCTCTTCGGGGAGGACCTGGTGGGCGTGATGAACATAGGAAGCCCGCAGAAGGCGGCTTTCACTCCCGACCACGCCCGCCTGGCGGAGGCCGCCGGGGGGGTCATCGCGGGGGCCCTGGCCGGCGCCCGCCTCTACGGGGCCGAACAGGAGCGGGCCCGCCGCATGACCGCCGTGGCCGAACTGGGGGAGCGGCTGGCGGCCATCCTGGAGCCGAAAGCGGTCTGGCAAGAGGCGGTGGAAGGGATCGTTCGGGCCTTCGGCTACGACTACGTCGGCCTGATGCTCCTGGACGAGGCGGCGGGGGAACTGGAATTCGTCGCCGGAGCGGGAATCTGGGCCGGCCTCACCCCGCCCGGCTTTCGCCAGAAGGTCGGCGAGGGGATGATCGGCTGGGTGGCCCGGACGGGTGAGACGCTCCTGGCCAACGACGTGAGCCAGGAGCCCCGCTACATTGCCCCCTATCTCACCGAGACCCGTGCCGAACTGGACGTCCCCCTGAAGTACCACGGGCGGCTGGTGGGCGTGCTGACGGTCCAGAGCGCGTACCCCAATGTCTTCACTCCGCTGGATGTGGCCGTGATGGAGACCCTGGCGGGGCCCGTTGCCGCCGCGATGGAAAATGCCCGCCTCTATGAGCAGGAGCGGGCCGCCCGCCAGCGTCAGGAGGCCCTCTACCGCATCGGCCAGATTGTCAACTCCACCCTGGACCCCGATGTGATTCTGGACCGGCTGACCGAAGAGGCGATGCGGGCCACCGGCGCCACCCACGGCTCCGTCCTGGTGCCCGACCCGGAGCGGGGCGTCTTTGAGCGCCGCTCCCTGCGGGGCTACTCTCCTCCGGAGCGGGAGCGAGCCATCTCCCAGCCCCTCAGCCTGACCCAGGGGATTAACTCCCGCGCCTACCGCACCTCTCTGGCCTACTACGTCCCCGACGTCCGGCAGGACCCGGACTATTTCCCGCTGATCCCCACCACCCGCTCCGAACTGGTGGTCCCGCTCCTGCGGGGCGACCGGGTCCTGGGCAACCTGGACCTCCAGAGCCCGCAGGTGGACGCGTTCCGGAACGCGGATATGGAGTTCCTGCGCGCGCTGGCAGACCAGGTGGCGATCGCGCTGGAGAACGCCCGCCTCTACGAGGAAGAACGGCGCCGGGCCCAGGAAGAGGAGATGCTGGCGCTCATCGCCACCGCGCTGAACACTCTGGAGGTCCGCCGGGCCTTCCGCATCCTGGTCCACGGCTTGCGCACCCTCACCGGCTGCGACCGGGTTGCCGTGGCGCTGCTGGAGGAAGACCGGACCCATTACCGCATCACCATCCTGGAGACCCCCTTCCCGGTTCTGGAAGCGGGCACCCTCCTCCCCCTCTCCGCAAGCCCGGTCTGGGACGACCTGCTGGAGGGCCGGCCCAGTTTCTGCCCCGATATGAGCGCCAAGATGGAGTATCCGGCTGTCCAGGCCCTTTACGAAGCGGGCTTCCGCTCCTACGTCAGCCTGCCGCTGCGGGTGGGCGAGCGGTTGATCGGCGCCCTCCACGTCGTCAGCACCCGGGAGCGGAACTTCCGCCCGGGGCAGGTGCCCCTCCTCCAGCGGGTCGCCGATGCGCTGGCGCTGGCGATAGAGAACGAGCGGCTCTACCGGGCGGAGCAGGAGCAGCGGGAACTGGCCCAGGCGCTGGCGGAGGCTGCGGCTGTCATCACCCGCACCCTGGACCCCACGCAGATGCTGGAACGGGTTCTGGAGCAGGTGGCCCGGGTGGTGCCCGGCGATGCGTTCAACGTGATGCTGGTGGAAGATAGTACTGCCCGCATCGTCCGCTGGCGGGGATATGACCGGTTTGGGGCGGAGAAGCGGGTCGCGACGGTAGCCATCCCCCTGGCCGATGTTTTTAACCTTCAGGAAATGGTGCGAACCGGCGAACCGCTGCTCATCCCCGACACCCACGCCGACCCCCGCTGGGTTCGGTTGAGGGGCCTGGATTGGGTTCGTTCCTATGTCGCTGCGCCCATCGTGGTTCGGGGACTCACGGTAGGCTTCCTGAACGTGGACGGCACCCGCCCCAACCAGTTCGGCCCTGCCGATATGGCTCGTCTGAAGGCCTTCGCCAACCAGGTCGCCATCGCGCTGGAGAACGTCCAACTCTATACCGAATTGCGCCACTACGCCGATACCCTGGAAGAGCAGGTGCGGGAGCGGACGGCGCAACTGGCGGCCCAGTACACCCAACTGGAGGCCATCCTGCGCAGCACCGGCGACGGGATCATCCTGGCCGATGCCGAAGGGGAAATCTTCCAGGCCAACCCCGTCGCCCAGGAGTGGCTGCGGAACCTGGCGCCGGAAGACGCCCGACGGCTGGAGGAGGCGGTCCGGCGGGTGGCCCGGCGGGCCCAGGATCGGCCCGAGGAGGTGGTGGAACTGCCGGGGGTGGACCTGGAGGTCCGGGCATCTCCCATTGAGGGGCCCGAGGGGGAGGTGGCGGCCGTCGTTGTCCTCCACGATGTGACCCCATATAAGACGCTGGAGCGGCTGCGCGCCCGCTTCATTTCCAACATCTCCCACGAATTACGCACTCCCCTCACCACGATCAAGACCTACCTCCACCTCCTGCGAGGGGCACCCGAAATGCTTCCCGAGTATCTGGACATTCTGGAGCGGGAGGCGGACTGGCAGGCCCGCCTGGTGGAGGATGCGCTGGAGGTTTCCCGGCTGGATTCTGGGGCTGCCCGGATGCGGTTCGGCCGGGTGGAATTGAACGCTCTGACGGCGGAGGTGGTGGACGCGCATCGGCCCCTGGCGCTGGCCCAGGGGCTGGGGCTGGAGTGCTATCTGGCGGAGAAGAGGCCCATCGCCCGCGCCGACCCCGACGCGCTCCGCATAGTGTTGAACAACCTGGTCCGCAACGCTATCCAGTACACCCCCTCGGGCGGGCGGGTGGAAGTGAGCACCGGAGAGGAAGAACGGGAGGGGTATCGCTGGGCCATTATCACCGTCGCCGATACCGGCATCGGCATCCCCAGGGAGGAACTACCCTTTATTTTTGACCGTTTCTTCCGGGGAGAGCGGCCGCGCCAGATGCAGATTCCCGGCACCGGCCTGGGCCTCTCCATTGTCAAAGAGATTGTTGACCGCCACGGCGGGCGGGTTACGGTGGAGAGCGAGGGGGGGAAAGGCACCCGCTTCACCGTCTGGCTGCCGGTGGCGGAGTAGCGCCAGATGAAAGGGTGATCCGATGGACACCAACACTGACCCTCGCCTGCAATGCGCCCGCTGTGGCTACAGCGAGCCGTTTACCCGTCCCCTGGAGCGTTGCCCGCAGTGTGACGGGGATTGGCTGGATGTTTTCTACGATTACCCGCGCGTGGCCCGTATCTGGCAGCGGGAACTGCCCCGCCGTCCCCAGAACATGTGGCGCTATCGGGAACTCCTCCCCCTGCGGAACGACGCTCACCGGCTCAGTATGGGCGAGGGCGGCACCCCTCTCCTGCGGGCCGTCAATCTGGGGATGATGCTGGGTTGCTCCCATCTCTACATCAAGGACGAACGGCAGGGGCCCACCGGCTCCTTCAAGGACCGGCAGGCCGCCCTGGCGGTCTCCGTGATGAAGGAACTGGGGATCACCGAGGCGGTTCTGGCCTCCACCGGCAACGTCGCCATCTCCTACGCCGCCTACTCCGCCCTGGCGGGCATCAAAATCTGGGCCTTCCTCACCAGTTTGGTCCCGGCGGAGAAGATGCGCGAGGTCGCCATCTACGGCGCCAAAGTCGTCAAAGTCACCGGCACCTACGACCAGACCAAGCAGGTGGCGGCGGAATTCGCCAGGCGGCGGGGGCTCTATCTGGACCGGGGTGTCCGCTCCCTCGCCGCGCGGGAGAGCATGAAGACGGTGGCCTTTGAGATTGCCGAACAACTGGCCGCACACCTGGGCCCCGGCCTCACTACTCCCTGGCGCGCGCCAGACTGGTACATCCAGGCCGTCAGCGGCGGGCTGGGACCGGTGGGGGTCTGGAAGGGGTTTGAGGAACTGATGCGCATGGGCCTGATAGACCGCATGCCCCGTCTGGCCTGTATCCAGGCCGAGGGGTGCGCTCCGATGGTTCACTCCTTTGAGAAGGGGCTGGAGAAGGCGGAACCGGTCCTCAATCCCCGCACCCGCATCATCACCGTCGCCACCGGCGACCCCGGCCCGGCCTACACTTTCCTGGCGCGGGTGGTCCGGGAGCACGGCGGCGCCTTTGAGATGGTCAGCGATGAGGAGGCCTTCCGCGCCATCCACGTCCTGGCAAAACTGGAGGGCATCTCTATGGAGCCGGCGGCCGGTATAGCTTTCGCCGGCCTCTTCAAACTGCTCAGCAAGGGGGTCATCCGGCGGGACGAGGTGGTCGTCGTCAACTGCTCCGGCCACACCTTCCCTGTGGAGAAACATCTCCTGGGGGAGGACTGGGTGCAGACGGTGGAAGCGCCCGCCCGTACGCCGGCCCCGGAGGAGGGATTGCTGGGGTCGCTGGAGTCGCTGGGCCGGGATGTCCGTCGGGTCGCCATTCTGGAGGACGACCCCGGCGCCCGCCGCCTCCTCCGGCGCATCCTCCAGGCCCGGGGCCCCTACCAGATTCTGGAGGCCGAGAACGGCCGGGAGGGGCTGGAACTCATCCGCCGGGAGCGGCCCGACCTCATCCTGCTGGACCTGATGATGCCGGAAGTAGACGGCTTCGGAGTGCTGGAGGTGCTTCAGTCTGAGGAAGAATTGCAGGATATTCCGGTCATCGTCGTCACAGCCAAAGAACTGACGCCCGATGAACGGGCCCGGCTGAGCGGCCACATCCAGGCCCTGCTCCAGAAGGGCGCTTTTGCCGACGAGGAACTGCTCCGCGAAATCGGCGGGCTGACGTAACGCAAGATTCATCTTGCGCGCCGTAACTACGGCGAGTCGCAGTTGATTGCCCAAATAATTTTTCCAGTTGCAAAAGCGGCGCGCAGAAGTTTGCGGACCAGGAGGAATCGTATGCCCCAGAAACTCCGTGCTCGCATCCTCTACGTAGAGGACGACCCCTCCAGCGCCCGGCTGGTCCAGCGGATTCTGGAGGCCGAGGACTTTGAGGTGCGCATCGTCACCGATGGGATCGCCGCGCTGGAGGCGGCCCGGCAACTGCGACCCGACCTCATTCTGATGGACATCAACATCAGCGGCCTGGACGGCTATGAGGTCACCACCCGTCTGCGCGCGCTGGAAGAACTGAAGGAGGTCCCCATCGTGGCCGTCACCGCCGCCACCCTGCGCGGGGACCGGGAGCGAGCCCTCATCGCCGGATGCGACGGCTACATCCCCAAACCCATAGACGTGGACCGCTTTCCCCAGCAGGTGGAGGCGTTCCTGCGCGGCATGCGGGAACGGATAGAGTCTCCCCAGGAGAAAGCGGACTATCTGGTAGAATACAGCCGTCGTCTGGTGGAGCGGCTGGAGGAGAAAATCCGCGAACTGGAGAAGGCCCACGCCGAACTCCAGCGGCTGGATAAAATGAAGACCGACTTCATCATCCTGGCCGGCCACGAACTGCGCACCCCCCTCTCCGCCATCTACGGCTACACCCAGATTCTCCTCTCTATGCCCGACATCCCCGGCAGTCCGGAGGAGGAGGGAAGCCCTTGCCATCTGCTGCATCAGGTCATGCAGGCCACCCGCCGCCTGAACCAGGTGGTGGATGACATCCTGAACGTCTTCCTCATTGAGGCGAACAAACTGGAATTGAGCCTGGTACCGGTTCCTCTGTATTCCCTCATCCAGAACGTGGTGCGCAATATCCGCAATCTGGGCCCGGAGCGACGGTTGACCTTTGAGTTTGAGGGACTGGAGGCCCTGCCGATGATTATGGCAGATGCCCAGCGACTCTTCCAGGCCCTCTGGCATGTGGTCAGCAATGCCGTGAAATACACCCCGGACGGCGGCACCATCCGGATCGCCGGTCGGGTGGTGGACCACACCGTCCACCTGAGCGTCCGGGATACCGGCATCGGGATTGACCCGGCGGAACGGGAGCGTATCTTTGACCGGTTCTACGTGGTGGAGGACACGATGCTCCATCATTCCAGCAAGACGGCTTTCAAGGGAGGCGGCCTGGGCCTGGGCCTTAGCCTGGCCCGGGGCATCATTGAGGCCCACAAGGGGAGAATCTGGATAGAGAGCGAGGGGCGGGACGAGGTCCGCCTGCCCGGAACCACCGTCCACATCCTGCTGCCCCTCCCGGAATCATCGTAGATTCAATCTTGCGCTACCCCGAGGTGGCTATGGGTCCCCAACCCACTTCCCGCATGTGCTTCGTCTGCGGCCGCGAGAACCCCTGCGGCCTGAAACTGAAGTTCACCGAGGACCCGGAGGACCGGGTCGTGCGGGCTGAGTTCACCCTCCCGGAGGTCTACCAGGGCTATCCGGGCATCGCTCACGGCGGAATCATCGCCGCGATTCTGGATGAGGTCTCCGGGCGGGCCGTCATGCTGCATACCACCCACGATACCTTTATGGCGACGCTTCGCCTCACCGTCCGCTATCGCCGTCCCACTCCCGTCGGCACGCCTCTGGTCGCCGTCGGGTGGGTGGAGCAAATGGGCGGGGCGGGTGCAAAGGTGGCCGGGCAGATTCGCCTGCCCGATGGAACCGTCACCGCTGAGGGAGAAGCGCTGCTGGCAACCGTTTCGGATGAATTCCGCGCCCGCTGGGAGGCGGAGCGCCCGTACTGGAAAGTGGAGTAGCAGGAGGAAAGATGGGTGACGGACGAGAAGGGCCGCCGCCTCATCTTCTTTGGCCGACATGCGGGGTGGGCCGGCATGCTGGATACCCTCTGGGCCCTGGGCCGACGGCTGGAGTGGGAGGGCATCCCCAACCCCTTCGTCGGCGTGGACCGGGCCATCCATTACCCGGACGTGGAGGCCGCCCGCCGGGCAGTGCGGGAGGTCGGCGAGCGCATCCGTTCCCGGGGCCTGCCCCCCATCCTGGCCCCGCTGGTGGTGGGCTTCGCGGGCTACGGCAACGTCTCCCGGGGCGCGCAGGAAATCTTTGACCTGCTCCCCTTCCGGGAACGGACGCCGGAGGACCTGCCGGCCCTCTTCGCGGAGGACCCGGATGACCGCACCCTCTACAAGGTGGTGTTTCGGGAGGAGCACCTGGTGGAGCCGGTCTCGCCGGAGGGCCGGTTTGATCTGCAGGACTACTACCGGCATCCGGAGAAGTACCGCTCCCGCTTTGCGGCCTGGGTGCCGTACCTGACCGTTCTGGTCAACGGCATCTACTGGGAGGCCCGCTACCCCCGCCTGGTGACGAAACCGTACCTGCGGGAACTATTTGGGGCGCCGGCCCGGCCCCGCCTGCGGGTCATCGGCGACATCAGTTGCGACATAGAGGGGGCCATAGAGTGCACCGTCCGCGCCACCGACCCGGGCAACCCCATCTACGTCTACCATCCCCGCACCGGGCAGACGGTCGACGGCTGGGCCGGGGAGGGGGTGGTGGTGATGGCGGTGGACATTCTGCCCAGCGAGATGCCCCGGGACGCGTCGGTTGATTTCAGCGCCGTCCTGCGGGAATTTGCCCCCGCCATCGCCCGGGCCGACTACACCGTCCCCTTTGAGCGACTGGACCTGCCCCCGGAGATCAAGCGGGCGGTCATCGTCTATCGGGGGGAACTGACGCCGGACTACCGGTATCTGGAGGCGTATCTGTGAGGATGGGGGTTTGGCGGCGGCGGCCCGTTCGGGCCGCCGCCGCAACCCGTCCTCTTTTATGGCGTTTCCTCCCCCGTCTTTTCGGGGGGTTTTGTTGACTCTGCGACAATCTGACGAAGCAGGACCAGCAGGGCTCCCTCGTCCGCGAAGGGGAGGGGGTCTCCCTCCGGCATGGGCCGCAGGTCGCCGCGCAGGCAATCCCCCCGGCCCGCCCAATAGGGGGACTATCAGGTCTCCCTCCGGCATGGGCCGCAGGTCGCCGCGCAGGGCCCCCGGCTCGGCCGGATTGGCCAGCAGACGCAGGAGGAAAGTGCGGATGGCGCGCAAGGTTCCTCCGGAAGGTGCCGGGCACCTGTTTCTCTACCAGTTGCGCAGGATCAACGGGAGGTAGATCCTGGACCAAATCGCCCCGGTCCGGAAACTCCAGCAGTAATCGCTCGCAAGCGCATTGCCGGCCATGTCGCGCACCCCCGTTGTCACGGTGACCGTGTACCCCTTCATCGGCCGCAACGGCTGCCGCAGCGCCACCGTCGCCTCCCGCATCGTCCCATCATAGGTGACCCGGACCGGAACCGGCGCTCCGTCTTCGGCTACCATGCGGATTGTCCCGGTGTTCACTGTGGCGGCGGTCAACGGCTCGGAGAACTGGATGATGGCGAAGGGCGGGAACAGCGGGCCAACGTCATCGCTGTAAACAGGGGTGGCAATGGGCGCCACATCCACCGTCCCGGATTCCGGCCACGTCCATTGTACCTGGGGCGGCGTCGTATCGCCCTGAGGATGCACGGTGATCTGCACCTCCGCCGGTCGGCTCTCGGTGATCCCGTTGCTGGCCCTGAAGGAGAAATCATCCACGCCGACAAAGTTCGCCATGGGGGTGTAGATGGCCGTATCGCCCATCTGGGTCAGGGTGCCGTAGAGCGGAAGGGCGGCGATGGTGAAGGTCAGCGGCGCCCCTCCCACATCCAGGCCCTCCAGCGGGATGGTCACGGGACGCATATACGTCGTCTCCACGCGGCGCGGCACGGCCGCCACCGGCTGGACCACGTTGACCACCGCGTTGGTCGGCGTCTCCTCCGGCGCGCTGGGGAAGTAGACGGTGGCCTGGTTGATGATGGGCGTCCCGCCGGGCAGGTTGCTCTTGAGGCGAACGGTGAAGGAGACGACGCCCTGGGAGCCCGGTTCGCCCTTCGGCGCCAACTCGCCGATAAACCAGATGATGGTACGGGTGGACGCCGCGTACAGACCGTTGCCGTAGATGGTCAGCGTGGACGGGTCAAAGTGCTCGCTCAGGGGGTCCGTAACGTAGACACCGTAGGCGCGGCCCGCCCCTTCGTTCTCGTAGGCCACGGTGTAGGTCACCCACTGACCGGGCACCAGGTCCCCCTCCGGGCCGTATTTGGCGTTGGGGTCCCGGGGCCGGAAGATGCACGTCTTCTTGCAATCGGAACCGCTGGAACCCTCGCTCTGGGAGGTACTGCTTGCGACCAGCGACGCCGGGGACATCCCGGAAGGGCATGGGTCTTTTCCACATGGGCGACAGCGGTCCATCGCGCTGCCGCCTGTGCCTCCCACACAAACGGTGCAGAACGGGCAGTACCATGCCATCTCGGCCTGGCTGGACTCATATATGCCGGTGGACGAGTTACAGGGTGTCCTCCAGACCCCGACGACTCCTATGTCAATCAAGCCGAACCACTTGACTTGCCGGCACTCAAATTTGTCCTCCCTACATCGGCAGAAGTCGGGGTTAGTTCTGTATTGGTTGTAACACTTAAACGCCTCTATGAAAACGTTGGCCCCTGGCACCACCCTGAGACAACCGACCAGGGCTGTTGGGTCGCCGGTGGCCATCCACTCTACGCACTTCTGGGTCTGCCGCATCTTGCCGATCACCGAGACGAACTGTCCCAAGAGCGCAAACCCCACTTTCTCCACCGCGCAGTTCCACAGGCAATCCCAACTGCTGAAGGATGATGGAATCAGCACGGCGCTGCTACCTTGTACAGACGACACAGGGCCATGGGCCTCCGGGTTGTACTCCGGAAGCGTGAGAGTAATGCGTTCGCTGGCCGTCGCGAGGACCATGGATGTACGGTTCGCAATCACGGCCATCGCCTGGTCCGATTCCTGGAACACGAGGGCAACGTCGGGTTGGACAAAGGAGGGCCGGATCAGGACTGCCTGGGTGACCACCCGTCCGCTGCTCAGGCGCAAACACTCAAAGGTTCCGGAGACAAAGCCGGAAGCCACGACCTCGTTGTACAGTTTGTTCAGGTCCGGCGACGCCTGGCGCACGGTATCAAACTGCTCCGGGGTGAGGGTCGTCCTTTCTTCCACCATCTCGGGGATATAATCCAGGTAGTCGTCCACGTTCAGCAGCGGCTGGCTGAAGTTGGTCCCCACCAGCGTGGCCGGGATGCCCTCCCTCGTCCCTTCGGGGATGCCCCATTGGAATTGTACCCGCACGGAGACGACCCCGAAGCCGCCGCCGGGCAGGTCGCCCAGTTTCCAGAAGACCTGGTGGCGCGAGGGCCAGTAGATGCCGCCGCCGGTGCTATCCACGTAGGAACCCGTCGCGGGCAGGTTGACCACCAGGACGGCATTCCGGACCGTTTCGGTCAGCGTGCTGATGTAGGAGACCGCATAATCGGTTGTAGCGCCGGGGCTGACCCGCAGCGACCCGGCCACCCGCACCTGGACTTCGTGGGCCGTGTTCCCTGACCAGTCGGTGGCCCAGGGATCAAAAAGGACCCGGTCGCTGACCTGGTTGCCTTTACCACCGGGGTTCAGCGTGGGGTGATACGGCCCGGTGGGGTCGCCCCACCAGTTGTAGGTGGCGGTGATGACCCCGCCGGTGCCCACCTGATTGACCCCCAGGCCGGTGTTGGCCAGGATGTCGTTGCCTGCACCGGGTGCTCCACCCAGAATCACCTGCGCCGCGCCGGTATTCCGCACCCCATCAACGCCGTTGAGCATCACCCCCGAGTGGGTCATCCGCAACGCAGCGGTATCTCCGTCCACCCGCACCCCATATCTGCCGTTGCGGACCAGGGAAACCTGGGTCATGGTCACATGCCCGCCCGAGGTCAGGCGCACGCCGTCTACCTTGTTTTCCGCAATCGTGCTGTTTTGCAGGATAACGGTGCTACCGGCGCCGGTGATATACAACCCGGCGTCGTGCTCGGTGTCATGGAGGTCGCCGATACCGGTGAACAGGGTGTCGCTGACCACCACGCGGCTATCTGCCACGACCATGCCGTATTCCG
>DAOTWL010000246.1:0-16161 GCA_034435875.1 Anaerolineae bacterium | reverse complement strand
CGTCTCCGTCTACTATTGAGAGGGCACCTGGGAAGGCAGGCAAATGAACTCTTCTTTGACTGGCCAGGATGCTTCTCTCCTGTGGTCCCCGAAATAGGCTCCGGAAGATGAGGGTTTTGTGAATACCAAACGAATCCACCGACTGTTACAAGATCGGCTATCGGCTGTATTCACGCTCTCATTATTGACTTCCGAGGTCTGGGATACCACCTGGGTCTCCTCAGAGATAGAGAGCGTATACGGCGGTTCAGAACCCGGAGGCAGCTGGCTCACGTAGTTTCGCCAGTAGTATCCTAACGGCGATAGCCCCATTGGATTTCCCCCTAATCCCGAGTACAACAAATTGCCGTTGAAAAACTGATAAAAATTCCCACCCTCGTACTTCCCACTGTCGTCATCCAAACTGTACCAGTTCCACCGCTGAACCAAGCGGTAGTCATCTGCGGGATAACCTATCTCGGCATCGGTTTGATTCAGAAAGTCGTTGAATGAAGGGTACATGAAGCTGTCGCGGACTGCTTCCGGCGAGAATCCAGAGAAGTGAGGCGGCATGTTGACCCCGTATTCGGTGATGATCAGGGGCTTGTTCTGTTGGTCTTTTTGCTTCATCCAACAGCGTAGTGCGCGGATATGCTCCCAGGCAATGGAAAAGTTTTTATTATCCAGAACATCGTACAAAATCCCCTCGTCAGCCTCTAAACCGGCCGGTATGTCAGCTCCCCAGTCTCCTCTTTTCTCTCGCAGCACAAAGGCATGAACATTCCAGACATCCACCGGCATCGGCCCTCCGTATTTTTGCTGATAGGCATTCCAGATCCTCTCAAGGTAATTCAACCGCAACGGAGTGGCCTGAATGACACCGCCAATAGCGAATTTGGCGCTGGAATCCACGCTGAGAATAGCCTGGCGGATATCATGATAGGCTACTGCATACACTTCCGGCAGTATCTCATCCTGCCGAGCGCAATAGCCCTTTCCCCAATCTCTTCTTTCAATCTCATTGCCGATTACCCACAACATACCGGGGTTCGTTTGAGCAGCATTGTAAAGCACGCTCCAGTCGGGCGAGATAGTATAGGTGTACTGCCCGCCCACTTGAACGTAGGGACATTCAACGCAACAAGTCGTCCACGTTAAATTGTCCTGAAGTTTCCACTGTTTCACACGCACTATAGGCACGTATTCCATCCCGTACGGCCTGGGTGCATTCGGTGTCACCGTCCAGTCCACATACCAGCCCAGGCGCAACCCAGCGACATTTGCCTGGGGATAGTCCAGCAAAGAACGACGCGCCTTGGCGGCTCCGAATCGCCACAAAGGTACTGGAGCGAGATAGTTCTTGGTCACAAGGGGTAAGTAGGCCTGCGGCGTCAGTTCGGGCACCGTCTGCCGCACCGCATTCTGGTCGGGCATTCCCCACCCTGGTGCTGCCCACACCACCAGAAGCAGGACTGCCAGCATTCCCAGGACCAGAAGTGTCCAGATGCGAGTTTCGCGTTTCATCTTTTACCTCCCTCTGTCCATTGGGCCACCATACTTATCCACCCCTCCCCCGCCGCCGTCATCGCCCCGGTCTGGGGGTCAAAGAGGCGACCGGTGGGGTAGGTGGTGTCGTCCAGGCTGTACCAGCACCAGCGCTGAACCAGGCGGTAGCCGTCCGCCGGGTCGCCCAGGGCCGGGTCGGCGGCGGTCAGGAAGAACTCAAAGGTGCCCCGCAGAAACGCCACCACCCGCTCCGGCGGAAAGCCGTAGTCCTCCGGCATCGGGATGCCGTACTCGGAGACGATGAGGGGACGGCCCCCAAAGCCCCGCGCCGCCATCCAGCGCCGAAAGTCCCATATCTGCCGCCGGAAGGCCTCCAGGTTGCCGGAGTCGTCTATTTCGTAGAGGACTCCCCGATCATCCGGCAGGCCTGGCGGGATGTCCACACCCCACGACCCCCGCTCCTCCCGCAGGATGAAATTGTGCACGTTCCAGACGTCCACCGGCATCTCCACACCGAACTGCTCCCGGTAGGCATCCAGGACCGCATCCAGGTAGCGCAGCCGCAGCGGCGTGGGCTGGGAGACGCCGCCGATGGCCACCTGCGCCGGGGGGTCCGCCCCTTTGATGGCCGTGTACGCCTCGTGGTAGAGCCGGGCATAGGCCGCAGGCTCCACATTGTCCTGCCACTTCACGTCCGGCTCGTTGCCGATCAGCCACAGGGAGCCGGGATTGGCCCGTGCGATGGCAGCTATGGTCTCCGCATCGGGCCGGAGCAGGCCGCCCTTCAGCCGGACCATCTGGACATACTCCACGCCCCCCGGCCGGAGCGGGTCGGCGCGCGCCCGCCAGTCCAGGTACCAGCCCAGGTGAAGATGGGTGATATTATACTTTGAAATAGGCCCGACCGCAACCCCGACGCCCCAGCGGTGCAGGCCGTGATACATAACGTGATCCGTGAAACGTGAAACGTCGGGGACGGGGGAAAGGGTGGCCAGAGCAGGCGAAAGCGGTAGGGTCTGGGAAGCAGGTGATGATGTGGAAGGGGGCGACAAGGTAGGGGCAAGGGAATTCGGGGAGGCCGGCGATGGTGAGGGTATGAGGAGAGACGCTGGTGTGGCAGGAGGAGCGGGGGTACGGGTGGGGATCAATGGCTCCGGGGTGGGAGAAGGCGGGGTGGACGGCCATGCGATCCCCTGCAGGAGCGCGGCCAGCGCCAGCGCTCCGCCCACCAGAATCAACGCCCATCCCATTCCCCGAATCCAGCGAGGACTACCCACGCCGCCTCCCAAAGGCCAGCAGGAGGACCAGTCCCACCCCAATCAGCACCAGCCCTCCCCATAGCAGCGGAGGCACTCCCCAGCCCCCCCGCTCCGCCGAGACGGCGGGCGTCGGTGAGGCGACGGCCGTCGGGACCGGGGTGAATGTAGAGGGCACAGTGGGCGGGACCGGCGATGGGGAAGGGGTCGCCGTCGGCGTCGGGGGCGCGGGGGAAGGTGAGGCCATCGCGGTGGGTGCAGGCGCCGTTGCCGTCGCCGTAGGCGTGGCCGGCGGGCGGGTCGCGGCGGGCGCGGTGGCCGTGGGCGGGACCGGCGTGGCGGTCGGAGCGGCCGGGGTCTCGCCCGATGGCGGCGGTGGCGGGGGTTCGGTGGGCGGTGGGACCGGCGTGCGCGTGGGAACGGTCTGGCGGTGGGGGCTTTGCCCCGGCGCCGCCCAGAGGTTCGGCCCGACAGCCCCGGCCAGAATCAGCAGAACGATCAGCATACCTATCCAGCGGAATCCCTTCATCGCTCTCTCCAAATGCGATCGCTCTTTCAGCCACGAATTTCACAAATTGGCACGAAATATATAAATTATATTATGGCGAGCGAAGCCCACCGCACAATTCGCGCCGTTCGTGGCAAAAATCCTTTCACCGAAGTAAATACCTACTGGGTCATTGGGAGTATCCCAAGAAATGGCCGTATCATTGCGAGGGCGCGTAGCGCCCGAAGCAATCTCCTCTCTGTGGCTGAGGAGATTGCTTCGCCCCTTCGGAGCTACCCAGAAACTTGCGTAGCGCAAGATTAATCTTGCGCCACACGCTCGTTTCTGACCTGCGGGAATGCGCCGCGCGCATGGGCCACTCGTAATGACTGATAGGTAGTTACTCGCCGAAAGACTCCACGATTTACTGGACTACCCCCTCCTGAAATGCACGCGGAACTCCCGGTCCCGGTCCAGCCGGGTCTCAAAGATGAGGATGTCCCTCTCCATCGCCGAGGGGGACGGATCGGCCGCAACGAGACTTGTCCCATCGGGCAACCGGATGCGAATCCGCAGCGGATGCCCCACCGTCCCCGGCTGCTTCTGCACCCGCAGGGTATAAGTCCCCTCGTTTCCCTCCCAGGCGACCACCCTCTCCGGCAATTCCCAGGTGAATATCCGGGTCTGGACTGCGCCTGGCGGGAGGAGCATCAGCGTCTCCAGAGAGAGAAACAGACCCTCCTCTGCCGGGCGGACGGTCACCTCGCCGGATTCGGGCCGGCCCGACCACAGGGCCTCCCCCGGCACCGGAATGCGGGTGGCATCTATCAGCTGGCTCCCTTGGGGAATGTAGACGCGCAGGTAATCCCAGAGACAGCGGTCCATCATCTGTTCGTAGACCGGGTCGTAGCGGACCTCCAGGATGCAGGGGTACCCCGCCGGGGCGGTGTGGGTGTAGACCAGGGTCAGCATGGCCTGCGGGGGCCGTCGGCCCAGGTCTACTTCATACGTGATGGCCTCCTGCACTTTCGCGCTGGCTTTATTATACCCGACATTGGCGTCCACGACCATCAGGAAATCGCCCGTCCCCGGACGGAGCGCGCCGTCCCAGTTCTTTTCGGCCACGAGGGCCTGGACCCGGGGGTCGGAGAGGTAAATCAGCAGGTGCTTTTCCTCCAGCAACCGGAGGAGCGTTTGGGCCAGAGCCAGACCATGCACCGAATCATTTTGGAGACGGTCCCACACAGCCTGGGCGAGCGCGCCCATAAAGGACTTGCGCTGCCGCCACCACTCGCCCGTCAGATTTCCCCCCTCCGGCGCCCAGGCTCGGCGGATGTAGGGGATAACGGCCTCCCGGGTAACCGTCTCCCCCTCCACCGTCAGCGGGCCGAGGGCACCGACCAGTTCCCGCAGGGCGTACTGGTCCAGGGCGATGACGCCATCTACCTGGATCGGCGGACCGGGCCGGTAAAGGGCAACGGCCTGGCGGGCCGCCGTGGGGAAATGGGGTGACCAGTTGCTATCCCGGAAGACCCAGAGGTCAATGCCCATATAGCGCCGGAGGGGCTCCGGGGGATCGGGGTACGGGAGGGAAAAGTCGTCCACGGCGTAACTATCCCGGAAGGTCATGCCGACCAGGCGCCCGTTCCGGATGTGCACTTCGCCCACGCCGGTGAGGAAACCGCCCGTGGGCCGGAGTTCGTCCTCGTTCTGGGCCAGGATGAGGTAGGTGCGGGGGCCGTCGGCGCCCAGAAGGTCGGGGGCGACCAGGGCGGCAGAGAGGCCAGCCCGCAGGAGAGGGATGGCCCGGTCCAGGGGCGCAACCCGCCGGGCGGTGCGGGGGGAGAGGGCCGAGGAGTCCACCTGTCCCCAGGCAACAGCGGCCTGTTCCACCTCGCTCAGCGCCCGTTCCAGGGAGGGCCGGGTGGCCGCCATATGGGGAAGGAGCGCCTCCACGGAGGATATGCCCACTCCCTCCTCCCAGAGGCCAAAGGCCGGTTCCAGCGCGTCGCAGGCCAGGACGCCGGCGCGGGTGAGGTGGTCGGCGGTCGCCAGCAGGTACGGCGCGGCGCGCAGGTCGCCGCCGACGCCGGGGAGCCCGCCCAGGGCAGGGGCCAACCTGACCGCCCATCCGGCCTGATGGGTCAGTGTCGCCACGTCGGCACGGAGGTCACGCATCAGCCCGCAGACGGCGGCAGGGTCGGGCATACCCGCTTCCGAACGTTCCAGCAGCGCCGTCGCCTCCCGCAGGTGGGCGCGGAGGGAGAATGCGGCCCGGCCCACCGTCACCCCCCAAAGGATGAGCAGCACGGCCCCCAGGGCCAGAAAGAGGCGGGACGCAGATGAACGCAGATGAACGCCGGCTTTTTCTTTGAGGACGCGGATGAACGCGGGTAAACGCGGATTCTTTCTCTCTACCATTAGCCTACGGCCCTCCTTCCGGTGGGGCCTGCACCGGGATGATCGGACAAGTCGGGTCGTTCAGGGCCGCTTCCAGAGAGCCCGTACTCGCAGGCTGACAGCCTGCGCCACGGTTCACTCCCCATTCTATATTCAGAAACCGCCGATAGGGCGCGTGCCCCAGCAAGTCCCGGTCTACAACACGAACATCCGGCCGTATCCCCAGCACGTCTCGCGCGTACCAGAGGGCGAAGGTAGCCCCGTCCTGGGCGGTGAGGAGGACGGCGTTCGGCGGGGCCGCGCGCAGGGTCTGGGTGGCCCAGATGACGGCGGAGCGGTCGCGGTGAAGGTCCATCTGGCCCCAGAAGAGGACGGCCTGGAGGGCGGGGAGCAAGAAGCAAGAGGCAAGAAGCAAGGAGCAGGAAGCACGAAGCAGGGAGCAGGGAGCAAGGCGCAGCAGGGCATCCAGGCCAGCGCCCAGCCAGAGGGCGGCCAGGGGCAGGGCCGGGGTCAGGTAGACCAGGGAGTCGGCGGTGTTGTAGGCGACGGCATAGAGGCTGAACGCGCCGAAGGCCAGCGCCGTCGCCACGGCCAGACTCCGGTTCTCCCGCCAGAGACGGGCCCATCCCCAGAGAGCCAGCAGCGCGCCGAGGGGGGTGAACTGGCGGGCCAGCAGTCCGGCCCAGGCCAGGAGCCGCCGGGGCCAGAAGGCGGCCTGGAGACCGAAGAGATAGCCGTGGTAGAGGCGACCGCTGACGTAGGCCCACCAACCGTCCAGGGTGGAAAGGTCGGCCCAGGGGGAGGGGGCCCTCCCCCAGGCCAGGAGGAGGGGGCCGTAGAGGATGCCCACCGTCAACAGGGCGAAAGGATGCGCAAGATGAGTCTTGCGCCACCGCACCAGCGGGGCCAGGAAGAGGAGGGTCGGGTGGACGCCGATGCCCAGCCCCCAGAGGATACCTGTGAGCGCGGGCTGACGGCCTGCGTTACAGGCTGCAGGCTGAAAGCCTGCGCTACAGGCCAGGAAGAGGAGGGCTGCCGAGAAGAGGGCGGCAGGGGCATAGACTTCGGCGATCAGGGCCTGGGACCAGAAGAGGGGTGCCAGTCCCAGGGAGAGGCCGGCGGTGACGGCGGCGACGACGGAGGAGGAGACCCGCCGGACAGCGGCGGCCGTCAATCCGACGGCGATGGCGGCAGAGAGGGCGGAGAGCAGGTTCAGCCGTCCGGCAGGGTCGCCCCAGGGCAGCCGCACGAAGGCCGCCCCCAGGAGCAGGTATGTGGGGAAGCCCGGCGGGTGAGGGAGACAGCCACGCGCGAGGGCGGTCACCAGGTCGCCCCCGTCGGCGCCCCAGTGGGCCCAGGTGAGGGAGAGAGGCATCGTGAGCCGGTAAACCACCAGCAAGATCAACGGGGGGAGAAGTCCGGAAATCCACCCGGGTGTCCTCATCGGGTTCCCACTTCCTCCTTCCCGCACAGGTGGAGGAAAGCCCGGCGCCAGCGATGGTAAGCCAGCCCTATCGCCAGCCCGGCCCCCTGGAAAAGCCCGCGCAGAAAGGTCACCCCCGGCCAAGCCAGCGCCACCGCCCGGTCCTGCGCCCAGGCCCAGCGCACAAAGGGGAGCGTCGTCCACAGAAAGGCGGCCAACGCCCCAGCCACTCCCAGCAGCAGGGGGCGCCAGAGCAGACCACCGATCAGGAAAAGGAACGCCAGCGCGATCAGGACGAATTGCTTTTTCAGCGCCGGGTCGGTGTGGGTATCCCCCCTTCGCTTCTCCGGATGCCGAAGATAGAGGAGTCCGCGCCAGAAGCCGTAGCGGGCTTTCCGGACCAGATATGCCCGAAGGTCGGAAGGGTGGGTATGCCAGACCCGTGCGTCGGGCACAAAGACCAGCCGATGCCCCGCCTGGGCCAGACGAAAGGAGAAGTCAATGTCCTCTACAGAGGGAATCGGAACATCGGGAGGGAACCCGCTATATCCCAAAAAGAGTTCCCGCCGATAGGCGGCAGCGTAGGTATCAATAAAATCAATGGACGGCAGGCGAGCCATCCGCTCGTAGCGGTACTCGTATTCCAGTTGTACCAGACGGGCGATCAGGGCCCGTTGCCGGGTCCGATAGACCCCTTTGGCGCCCATCACATCGGGGTCAGCGAAAGGGGCCGTCATCTGCTCCACCCAGTCGGGCCAGGGCTCACAATCGGCATCGGTGAAGAGGACGATTTCCCCCTGCGCCGCCCTTACCCCCGCATTGCGGGCCGCCGAGGGGCCCCCGTGGGGGATGGTCAGCACCCGGTCGGCACCGGCCTGGCGGGCGACGGCGGCCGTCCGGTCGCTGGAGCCATCGTCCACCACGATAATCTCGTATTGAGCGCGGGGGACGGTCTGTTCGTTAAGAGCCTGCACACAGGTGCCGATGGTCCCCTCGGCCTGATAGGCGGGGATGATGACAGAATAGCGGGGATGGTTCACGGCGATGCCCTCCGAGGACGGCCGGACCACAGCGCCAGCAGGGCCGCGCTGACCAGCGGTGGTCCCATCACGACCATATGGAGCACCACCCCGACGGCCAGAGCCAGATCACGGGGGACGTCAAACAGAGCCAACGAAAGCACACAGATGCCCTCAAAGAGCCCCAGACGCCCCGGCACCGGCACGGTCCCACCGACCATCAGGGCGGCCAGGAGGAAGAGGGCAGCGGCGGCCGAGGGGACGCCGAAGGCGGCCAGGACAGCCCAGTTGGCCAGCGCACCCAGTCCCCAGGTGAGCGCTGTCCACAGGAGCGCCGGCCCGGAGACGCCAGGGCGGCGGAGCCCCTCCAGGCCGTTGGTCAGGCGACGCAGGAGGGGGAGGAGAGTGCGGTCCCATCCGGCCGGGAAGCGGGCCAGCAGATGGGCGGCCCAATGGAAGAGCGTCTCCTGCCAGTGCAGGCCGGCCCAGAGGGCCCCCCCGCCGACCAGCAGGGCCAGGGCCGTCCCTTCGGTGGAACGGGCGAACCAGTCGGGGAGGGGAAGCCAGACCAGGAGGACGATGCCGCAGGCCAGTAGGGCCAGGAGGTCCCAGACCTTCTCCACGGCGATGCTGCCCAGGGCCTCGGGAAAGCCGGTCTGCCGTTCGGGGGCGATCCAGGCGGCCCGGGCGACGTCGCCGCTGCGCATCGGGAGGGCCAGGTTGACGACCTGTCCGACCAGGAGGGCGGTCATCGCCGGACGCGCGGGGACACGGGTGTGCCAGAGGAGGGCCTGCCAGCGGCGGGTGCGGGTGAGGAAGGTGCCGATGATAGCGGCGACGCCTACGGCTACCCACCGGTAGTCCGCCGCCCCCAACGCCTGCCAGACGCCGGACCAGTCCAGGTCGTGCGCCAGCAGCCAGAAGGAGAGGGCGGCCACGGCCAGGCCCACCATCCACCGGCTGGTCTCTACCCAGCGGGTCCGGGCTTCACTTCTCGCGGTCAACTCCCTCTGCACGAGGTATCCTCCGATCACTCCACACAATCAGAACTGCGAATGCCACCGCCAGCGCGCCCCACAGCACCTGTTCCCAGCGGGTCCGGCCCGTGGCGGCCAGGCCGGCGCAGAAGAGCATCAGCCCGCCGTCCAAGGCGCGCCGGACTTCGGGGCGGCCCACCGCGCTCCGGAAAGGGACTCGCTCCTGGGCGGCTGCCCAGTTGGCCCAACTGAGTGCGGTCAGGATGAGGGCCAGGCCCAGAATCCAGAAGGCGTTGGCGGCTATGCTTCCGATGTCTATCACTTCACGGCACTCCCCTTCGTTCCGTGCCTGACTACGAACGATTTCACGGCACTCCCCTTCGTTCCGTGCCTGACTACGAACGGCTTCACGGCGCTCCCTGCGGCTACGCTCCGGAGGTCAGTCATTCCTCTCCTCCCCCCGCCCCAGCGCGGCCACCAGCCCCAGTGCGTACCAGAAGGCGGCGGCGGGCTTGGAGCCCAGGGCCAGGGCGTCGGTGAGGCCGTAGACGTGGAGGGCGATGAGGCCCGCCGCCAGGCCGAGGGAGAGGGCCCTCACCCCACCCCCGCCGCCTTCGGCGGGGGGAGGGGTGAGGGCCGCCCGCCAGCAGAGCGCCAGCGCCGTCATCAACAGCGCCAGATAGGCCACCAGCCCAGGGATCCCCAGGTCCAGCGCGGTCTGGAGGAAGATGTTGTGGGCGTGGGCGATGTCGTAATCCGGAGACACAGCAGCCGGATTAAAGAGGTAGAGCACACGGCCGATGCGGCGAAATGTGCCCAGACCACACCCGGTCAGGGGAAAGTCCTGAATCCCCACCCAGGCCCATCGCCAGACCTCTTTGCGGAACTCCAGGGTGCTCAGAGGGCCAAACGGGGACTCAATGGCCGGTTCTTCCCAGATACGCCGCAGGCCCTCCGGGCCGATTCGGACAAACCCCACAAGGACAATGGCGATTCCAACCACTAACACTCCCCAGGCGACCCACTTTCGCCATGAGGATCGGGGCAACACGGCTCCCCAGAGAGCCAGGGTGCCCATAATCCCTGCCAGCCCGCCCATCCAGCCGCTGCGGGACTGGGTGAGGAGCAGTATGCTTGCCATCAGAACCATAAACAGAACACCGCCGATCAGCATAATCAAAGATCTTATCAGCGAACGGCGCGAGAAACGCCATCCCAACACCAGGTTGACCGCGACGGGCAGATAGAGCGCCAGCGTCCCTGCTAACTGGTTGGGATGCACGGCTTCGGCCTGGGATTCGGGTAATTTCGGGATTAACCGGGGGATTTTCTGAATGAACAGGGTCATCAGAGATACTTTTGTGCCCCATTCCGCCCCCAGCGTGCCGATTACCAGAATCCCCACCCCGATCAGGCAAAAAAGCGCCAGTGCTAAAGTGAGGGAACGGCCAGAGCCAACGGCGAACGCGATGGCCCGAAACGTCGCCAGTCCCAGGATCAGGCCGGCGACTTTGGGGATAGTCAAATCGGGGAACAGGGAGGCCTGGAACCCTGCAAGAATTGCGCCGGCGAAGAGCAGCAAGGAGCTGTTGAAGGGAGTGACCGGCCAGGGCTCCCGCCGTAGAGCCCAGCGCAGCAGCCACCAGAGGGCCAGCACCCCCAGCGCGGCCGCCGTCCAGGCCGGGCGCAGGGTGGGGAAGAGCAAAACGGGCGCCGCCGCGCCCGTCACCAGCCACTCCAGGGCCAGCAGATGACGCAGGGCACCCCTCATCGGACACCTCCTCCCATCCCTAATACGCCCCCCTTCCCCTCAGCACCACCCATACCGTTTTCCATAAAATCACCAGGTCCAGCCACAGGGAATAGTTCTGAATGTAGAACAGGTCATCCTCGGTGTGCAGATGCATCGGCTTATCGGAGCGGCCGTTGACCTGCCACCAGCCGGTGATGCCCTGGGGGACGGCGAAGCGTTTGCGCTGCCAGGGCTGGTACTTTTCCACCAGCCAGGGGAGTTCCGGACGTGGCCCGACCAGGCTCATCTCCCCCTTCAGGACGTTGAAAAACTGGGGGAGTTCGTCCAAACTGTAGCGGCGGATAAACCGACCCACCCGCGTCACCCGGGGGTCATCGGGCTTCTTATGGATCACACAGCCGTCCTCCCCTATCTCGTTCACCTGCTCCTGCAGCGCCTCCGCGTTGGCGACCATGGAACGGAACTTGTACATCGTGAAGAGGCGGCCGTTCTCCCCCACCCGCGGCTGGCGGAAAAGGACGGGCCCGGGCGAATCCAGTTTGACCGCCAGCGCCACAACGCCCATTACCGGAAGCGCCAGGAGGGTCAGTATGCCACCGACAATCAGGTCAAAGGCCCGCTTGACCAGCCACTGGAAACTGTTCAGCGCCGGAGCCCGCAGGTTGATCATCGGGATACCGGCGAAGTCCTCCACGGAAGCCCGATAGAGCGCCAGGGCGAAGTAGTCGGGGATGACCAGCACGCGGACCGGGAGTTCGTGGAGGGCCTGCACCAGTTGGTCCAGTCGGGCGTGGGCCCGGCGGGGGAGGGCGATGACCACGTCCTCCACTCCGTACTCCCGCACCACCCGGGCCGCGTCGTCCAGGGTCCCCAGCACCGGCAGGCCACATTCCCGCTTGGCCGGGTTGTCGTCCAGAAACCCCACCAACTCCAGGCCGGTCCAGGCGTAGCGGCGAATCTCCTCCGCCACTCGCCGCCCCACCTCCCCCGCGCCGGCGATCAGGACCCGACGCCGGGCCGGAGGGGTCTTGACCGCCTTCCAGGCCAGCCGGGCCGCCGCGCGCCAGAACAGAAGCAAGAGGAAATTCAAGACGATAAAGGTCAGGAAGAGCCAGCGGGAGGTCCCTCGCTCGGTGAGGTAGAGCAGGCCGGCGAAGCAGAGGGAGGCCAGGAGGGAGCCGAAGGCGACCCGCCCGAACTCATCCGCCGCCCGGTAGGTCCAGCGGGGGTCGTAGGCGGAGACCACCAGCAGGGCCAGCATCCACAGCAGAGGCGCAACCAAGTACAGGTGGGCGGGCAGGCGGACGATGTTCAGGGGATGAAGGCCGGGAAGGGCATCGGGGAGTCCGGGGCGCAGGAGGACGGCCCCGTGCAGGGCGGCCGTCGTCAGCGCGGCATCCAGGACCATGGAGAAAATGACGAAATCCACGCTGAAGCGCCGGAGCATGGAACCCTCCTTTCAGCACGCAAGATGCAGGATGCAGGATGCAGAATACAAGACTGGCCGCCAATCTCTCAACAATTGCTTCGGCCTCGTTCCAGGAGAGCAACCGAGCAAGATAAGCGTCCAGAAGTACTCCCGATGTCCCTTTCACAGGCAAACCGAGGGTGTCGGCAATTCTTCTGCCCAACCGTTCATCCATCAGTACCCAGTCGGCTTTCACCTCCTGAGCCAGCAGGATGACATCCATTTCGCCCCGGCCAAGTCCCAGAAGAGCCGGGGGTAGAGACGGTCTCTCCAGAGGCTCCTTCACCACAATCCAATCGGCCTTTTCCAACTCCTCAGCCCCCGGTCGTCCCCGCCCGGAAAGGACGACTTCCTCATACACTGCAAAAGGAACGAAAACCTCGTCAAAGAGGGCCTTCAAGAGGGAAAGGCGACCCGTTATGGAGAGAGCGATCAAAGGAGTGCTGTTGACGACGACGCGGGTCACCGTTGCTGCATCCTTTCGGCCGGTCGGCGGTGGCTTCCCGCCTCTCTCTCCAGTTCTTCATCCGGGTAATCAATGACGGCAAAGCCGCTCTCAGAGAGGAGCCGGTAAAATTCCCCACGGTCGCAGCCGAGGATTTGAGCACCCAGGCCACCAGAAATTCGCCCGGCTTCATACAATTTGCCCAGTGTGTAAATCAACGCCTGTTTCCGGAATGTCTCGCGGTCCTCTTTCAAAGCCACCAGCAGTTCTTTCGGGAAAACCACCTCCACACCCATCGCCACCCCTCCTTCGCGTTGGTCATTGTCCATTAGTACATTGCATATTTGCGCTCCCGACCCGGAAAGGGACCTCTTGCTGATTCAACGCTGTTATTGTATCACATCTGAACCCGGCGCGCTAATCCAGCAGAGAGCGTGACGCAGTTCTTCCCTCCAGCGGGTATCTCCGCAATCCCAATGCCTCCAGCACCACCAGCGCCACGAAGCGGGGGTTGTTGATCAGATACCGCCGCCAGAGACGGCGGGGTTCGGTGAGGAGGCGGAAGAGCCATCCCGCGCTAGCGTGCGGCGCCAGACGAAGAAAGGCAACACAGTCTGCCAGAGACTGTGCTACCGCCCCGCCTCCGCTACCGGGAGCATCGCCAGCAACTGCTCCTTCACCCTTCCCTTATCTACCAGCCAGACTCCTTCCCGTAAGGCGATAGCGACGACACCCCAACCCTCCCGCAATGCCTGGGTGGCTTCCGATAGCGTATAGGGAAACACATCCAGGCTGATGCCTACACCGGACCTCAGAAAGTCGGGTATGCGTTCGTGGAAAGGGCGTGGCGAGTCCCGGAGAAGGATCAGGACATCGGCATCGCTCATCGCCGTGGCCTCCCCGCGGGCCAGGGAGCCGAAAAGCACGACCGCCAACACAGAGGGGTCCTCTGCCAATCGGCGGGCATAGGCCCGGATATTTCGCTCAACCCTCTGCTTATCCAGCCTGAAGAATTTGACGTTCACAGTGGGCCACAATCTCCTCGGCGATGGCCACCGCCTGCTCGGCATCGGCACGGGTGTAGTACCGGTAAGGGGGGCCAGATGGATGAGCGTTGGCATAGCGCGGAGGAATGTAGAAGCGATCCAGCACCCTGGCCCCATCCAGCAACTCGGCTGCCGGTCGCTGCTCTTCCGGCAAGCCGTCCAACAACTCAAAGACAGAATGCCCCCACGCTACCGTGCCCTGGTGAAGATGCAGTGCCTTGAGCGCTTTCTCGGCCGCCTGCTGGGAAGCAAAGCACGCCCATTCAAAATGGCCCAGACCAATGCTCTGGCGAGCGTGTTCCAGGTCCCGTTTTGCCTGATCCAGCCAATCGCGACTTCTTTGCATATTTGCGCTCCCAACCCAGAAAGGGCTTCCTTGCGGATTCACCGCTGCACAGCAAGGTTATGATATCATATCTGAACCCGGCATGCGAATCCGGCGGAGAGCACGACACAGTTCATCACTTCAGCGGGTATCTCCGCAATCCCAATGCCTCCAGCACCACCAGCGCCACGAAGCGGGGGTTGTTGATCAGATACCGCCGCCAGAGACGGCGGGGTTCGGTGAGGAGACGGAAAAGCCATTCCAGGCCGGCGCGCTGCATCCAGCGGGGGGCCTGGGGCTTGCGGCCAGTGAGGAAGTCAAAAGCCGCGCCCACGCCAATCAGAACCGGGGCCGTCAGCCGCGCCCGATGCTCCGCCATCCAGTGCTCTTGCTTAGGGGAGCCAAGCCCAACCCAGATAATATCTGGGGTAGCTGAGTTGATCATCCGAACCACCCGCTCGCTCTCCTCGGGCGTTAAAGGACGAAAGGGTGGCGAATACGTTCCCGCCACTTGCAGGCCCGGGAAGCGCTTCTGGAGCACCTCTGCCAGTTGCTCCGGCACGCCCTCCACCCCGCCGTAGAAGAAATGGCGGTAGCCTTTGGCCACCGAACGCTCGCAGAGGGCCAGCATCAGGTCAGGGCCGTAGACCCGATCCACATAGCGAAAGCCCTTAAACCAGCTCAGCCAAACTAGCGGCATCCCATCAGGTGTAACTAGCCCAGCTTGATTATGGATCTGTCGCAGAGCCTCGTCCCGCTGGCTTTCCATCACACCGTGGACGCCGGTGATGCAGACGTAGTGAGGCTCCCGGTGGGCAATCCAGCCCTCAATTATCTCCAGGGCCATCGTCATATTGATCGCGCTGACATCGACGCCCAGGATGTTGACCTTCCCCACTCCTTCCATACTCACCGCTCTGTCAACATTCGCCCCAGGATTCTCCGAACCTGCTCCCGGTCTTTCGTGGAAAAATACCAGTCAATCGTGCGCTTCAGCCCCTCCCGGAAGGGCACCTGCGGCTCCCAACCCAGCAGTTTCTTCGCCAGCGAGTTATCTGCCACCCGGTTCAGTGGGCCCACTGGCATATCGGGGCGAAAGACGATCTCGGCCTTATGCCCGGTATACTCCAGCACCATCTTGACCGCATCCATCACCCGCACCCGCTCCATCGTGCCCAGGTTGACAGCAGTGCCGTCGTCTATCTTCTCGGCAGCCAGGATGGTCCCTCGCACGATGTCGTCAATGTAGGTCCAATTGCGCACCTGGGTGCCGTCGCCCCAGACCTCAAAGGGATTCTGGCCGATGAAGGCTTTGGCGATCATCGCAATGACCGCGTGATTCTCCACCCCGCGCGGGCCGTAGACGGTGAAGTAGCGACAGGAAGCCGCTTTCATCCCATACTCTCTGTAGTAGGCTTTCAAGGTCAGTTCGGCCATCAACTTGGCCCAGCCGTACATGTTATCGGCATCGTAGGGCGGCTTGACCAGGTCCTCGGTCAGGTAGACCTCTTTATCGGGGTCGCTTTGCAGAAAGTTGGGGTAAACGCACCCTGACGAGGCGAAGACGACCCTCTCCACCCCGGCCCGACGGGCCTCCCAGAAAATCAGGCCGTCCAGGAAGAGGTTAGAAGCCGGCCCGGCCTGATGCAGGTCCACGTAGCCGCGCCCGCCATGGTCGGCGGCCAGGTGGAAGACGATCTCAACATCCCGCATCGCCATACGGGCCACACCCGGTTCGCGCAGGTCGGCCTGGATGAACTCCACCGTGCCGTTGGCCAGATGGTGCTGGATGTTCTCCAGTTTGCCGCTGGAGAGGTCATCCACGATACGGACTTTGGCCCCGCGTTCCACCAGGGCGTCGGTGAGGTGGGAGCCGATGAAGGAGGCTCCGCCGGTGACCAGAACGCGACGCTTTTGCCAGAAGGACATCTTGTTTCCTCCAGAATCAAAGTTTGATAGCGATCAGGGATTTGGTCAGTCCCAGAAAGCACTCGCGGTAAATCTCGGCCTCCGGGAAGAGTTGCCGCAACTGATGTTCGCCCAACAACTGCACCTCCTGCAGGAAGTTCTCGCATTG
>DAOTWL010000245.1:0-9915 GCA_034435875.1 Anaerolineae bacterium | reverse complement strand
TCTCCCTGATCGGCGAAAGCGGGAGCGGAAAGAGCACCATCGGGAAACTCGTCTATCATGGCGTCCTGACCTCCTGCAACGGCTTTGTCTACAGTTTCGGCGCGGCGCTCCTGGACCTGGAGAAGCCCTGGAAGGTCATCTACCGGACCCGTCCCTATCTCCTGAGCCCCCGGGAAATCTATGAGTGTGTGGGGGATGTGCCCAATGTGGTCTTTCCCTGCGCGGCGCTGGTGGACCCGCCGACGGGCCGGATGGCTATCTACTACGGCGGCGCGGACACGGTCACCTGCCTGGCCTTCGCGTATCTGCATGAGGAAGTAGAGGCGACCTTTGAGGCGCTGCGCGCCTACTGGGACCGGCTGCTGGGCATCCTCCAGGTGGAGACCCCCGACCCGCACACCCATCGCATGGTCAACATCTGGAACCCGTACCAGTGCATGGTCACCTTCAACCTCTCCCGTTCGGCCTCCCTGTTTGAGTCGGGGATTGGGCGGGGCATCGGCTTCCGGGACTCCAACCAAGACCTGCTGGGATTTGTGCACATGGTACCCCGGCGGGCCCGGCAGCGCATCCTGGATCTGGCGGCGACCCAGTTGGAGACAGGCGGCGCGTACCACCAGTATCAGCCGCTGACCAAACGGGGGAACGACGCCATCGGCAGCGGGTTCAACGACGACCCGCTCTGGCTGGTGCTGAGCACCGCCGCGTACCTGAAGGAAACCGGGGACGGGAGCATTCTGGACGAACCGGTCCCCTACGACAACCGACCGGGCACGGAGGAGCCGCTCTATCGGCATCTGGAGCGGAGCATCCGGTATACGCTGGAGCGGTTGGGGCCGCATGGGCTTCCCCTCATCGGCCGCGCCGACTGGAACGACTGCCTGAACCTGAACATCTTCTCAGAGGAGCCGGGGGAATCATTTCAGACGGCGCCGCTGAAGCAAGACGGAACGGTAGCGGAGTCGGTCTTCATCGGGGGGTTGTTGGTGCTGGCGGCGCGGGAGATGGCCGGAATCGCCCGCTGGTGCGGCCGGGAAGAGGAGGCCAGCCGCTACGAGGCGGCAGCGGACGAGATGGCCCGCCGGGTGCTGGAACACGGCTGGGACGGGGAATGGTTTCTGCGCGCCTACGACGCCTTTGGGCGGAAAGTCGGTTCGCGGGAGTGCTCCGAGGGGCAGATTTTCATTGAGCCGCAGGGGATGTGCGTCATGGCCGCTATCGGCCTGGAGGACGGACGGGCCCACCGGGCCCTGGAGTCGGTCCGGGAGCGGCTGAGCACGCCCCACGGTATCCTCCTGCACCAGCCCGCCTACACCCGCTATTCCGTCCACCTGGGGGAGATTTCATCCTACCCGCCCGGCTACAAGGAGAACGGCGCCGTCTTCTGCCACACCAACCCCTGGGTGATGATGGCGGAGACGGTGCTGGGGAACGGCGACCGGGCCCACGACTACTATCTCCGTATTAACCCGTCGGCGCGGGAGGCCATCAGCGAGGTCCACCGCTGCGAGCCGTATGTGTATGCCCAGATGATTGCCGGGCGGGACGCGCCCACGTTCGGCGAGGCGAAGAACTCCTGGCTGACGGGTACCGCCGCCTGGAACTACGTCGCGGTCACCCAGCACATTCTGGGCATCCGCCCCACCCTCTCCGGGCTGCGGGTCGCCCCGGTCATTCCGCGCCACTGGGCTGGGTTCACGGCCCGGCGGGTCTTTCGCGGGGTGACGTATCACATCGGGGTACGGCGGGTCGGGCCGGGGAAGCGGGTCTCCCTGCGGGTGGACGGCCGTCCAATAGACGGAGACGTTATCCCCCTGCCGCTACCGGAAACGAGGGAGGTGTGGGTGGAAGTGGAAATCGGGGACCCGGGCGAACAGCCTGATTGAGGACTGACACCGTTTACCCGCAGGCCGGGCTTTTCAGCCCATCTGGACGGCCTGGAAAGGCCGTCCTACAAGGGTAGATGCAGGCGAACAGCCTGCGCTACAGACCACACCCCCGCGCCAGGAGACGCCGGATCAGCGGGCCGACCTCCAGTACACTCCCCACCGCGAAATCCACCCCGTCCTGAGGCGGACCGTTCACCAGAACGGTGGTCATCCCCAGGGCTTTGGCGGGCTGAAGGTTGACGACGCGGTCGTCTATCAGGATGCAGGCCGGACCGGAGACGCCCAGCAGGGCCAGCAGCCGCTCGTAGGCCTCCCGCCGGGGCTTGTGGATGAAATTCAGGGCGCGGATGTCCACCACCCGTTCAAAGAGGTCGGCGACGCCCAGGGCATTCAACACCCGGGCGGCGTGCTCGGACGAGGAGTTGGTGAAGACGACGCGGCACAGAGGGATCCCCGTCAACATCGCCCGCAGGGCCGGCTCGGGCCGAAGATACTCTTCCACCGGGACATCGTGGACGTAGGCCAGATAGTCCTCCACGTCCACCTTCTCCCGGTGTTCCGCCAGCAGGCCCGCCAGGGTGGTGCCGTAACGGTGGACGTAGACCTCCCGCAGGTGCGAGGCCTCCTCGGGCCCCAGGCCCAGATGACGCTGGACCCAATCGGTGATGCGCCGGGCCACGTCCTCCATCAGCCCGGCGCTGGTCGGATATAGGGTTTCGTCCAGGTCAAAAACGGCGTGAGTGAACGGCATGGGAAGGCTCCTGGCAGGGCAATTCCTGTGGAGTTGCCCTCCAAGTATACCTGATTTCGGGGGGATGAAAAGCGAAAAAACAGGCGCCCCTGGAGGAGCAGGGGCGCCTGCCGAGGAAAGCCCGTGCGGCGTCCAGGCCCTTACCGGGTCACAATACAAATCCCCAGCGTCCCCGGTCCCGTATGCGTGCCGATCACCGGGCTGACCTCCGCCAGGTAGAGTTCCTCCGGCCCCAGTTGGGTCCTCACCTCCTCCGCCAGCGCCTGAGCGTCTTCCAGGGCGTTGGCGTGGACGACGGCCGCCTGGAAGACCGGAGAGGTGCCGGCCCGTTCCCGCATCATTTCCAGCATCCGGGCCAGCGCCTTTTTCTTCGTCCGCACCTGCTCCACCCCCTCAATCACGCCGTCCAGCCCCAGGATCGGCTTGATCTGGAGGGCCGTCCCCAGGAACCGTTTGCCTCCGCCGATGCGCCCACCCCGGTGGAGGAATTCCAGCGTGTCTACCATAAACAGGATGTACAGACGCTCCCGCACCCCCGTGGCCGCGGCGATAACGTCCTCCACCGAAGCGCCGGCCCGGGCGGCCTCCGCCGCCGCCATGACCTGAAAGCCCAGCCCCATAGAGGTGGAGCGGGAGTCAATCACTTCTATCCGCAGGTCGGGGAGCATCTCCTTTGCGGCCTCCGCCGAGGCGATGGTCCCGCTCAGTTGGGAGGAAATGTACGCCCCCACGATGGTGTCCGTCCCCTTTTCCTCCGCCACCCGGCGGAAGAACTCCACGAACTCGCCAGCGGACGGCTGAGAGGTGGTGGGCATCACTTTGGCGGTCTGGAGGCGCCGGTAGAAAGTGGGCGGGTCAATATCCACTCCGTCCTTCAGAACTTCCTCTCCCCAGAGGACGTTGAGGGGAATGACCGGGATGTCCAGCCGTTCCCGCACGTCCGGAGGCAAGTAGGCCGTGCTATCGGTGACGATGGCGATTGGTTGTCTGCTCATAGATACCCTCCAGTACAGATGGCCGATGATGAATTCATAGAGAATAACACCGGGACGGGCCAAAGGATTCGCAGGGCGAAGAGGAAAGGAAGGCGACTGCATTTCGCCACGAATTCCACGAATTTTCACGAATTTCTTTTCTGCTTTTCGTGCCAATTCGTGGCAAGTTGATGCGTATGAGGCGACCGCAAGGGGGGAGCGACCGCCAGGGTCGCCCCTACAATACACCCTTCCCGCGACCCTTTTGCCAACGGGATGCAGGCAGTTTCTCCGCAGCGCAGGATGTTCTCCGGTATTTACAGGCCTGGCGGCCTGCGCTACAGGCCAAACCCCGCAGGTCCCCCTCAGGGGCAAGCAATGCTTGACAGAAACCCAATCTCGGTTATCATGCTCTGCCGGAGGAGAAGAGAGTGCCGAGGCTGCTGGCTCCTGGGACGGTCCTGCACGCGCGCTACCGCATTCTCGCCCCGATTGGGCAGGGGGGAATGGGAGCCGTCTATCGCGCCGCCGACCTGCGGCTGGAAGGCCGCATCTGCGCGGTCAAGGAGATTCTCACCGACCCTGACCTCCCCCCCGACCTGCAGGCCGAAGCCCAGCAACAGTTCTACCGGGAGGCGAGCATCCTGGCCCGGCTGGACCACCCCAATCTGCCCAAAGTCTCCGACTACTTTACTGAGGAAGGGCGGGAGTATCTGGTGATGGACTACGTCGCCGGGCCGGACCTCCGGCAAATCCTGGAAGAGGCGCGGCGCGCCGGCCGGATGCTGGAGGAGGAGCGGGTTCTGGGGTGGGCCATGCAACTGTGCGATGCCCTCTCCTACCTCCACACCCAGGACCCTCCGATCCTCCATCGGGATATTAAACCCTCCAATATCAAAGAGACGGCCAGGGGATTTATCAAACTGGTGGATTTCGGGCTGGTGAAACTGTTAACCCCTGACGACAGCCGGACCATCACCGTCCTCCAGGGCAGGGGGACGGTCGCCTATACGCCACTGGAGCAATACGGCGGCGATACCGGCCACACGGACCCCCGGTCCGACATCTACGCGCTGGGGGCGACGCTCTATCATCTCCTGACCGGACAGCCCCCGGCTGACGCCCGGGAGCGGTTCCTCCGGCCGGAATCGCTGGTTCCGCCCCGAACCCTGAATCCGCGCATAACCCCAACGACCGAGCGGGCCATTCTGGCGGCAATGGCCATGCACCCCGATGACCGCCCCCCTACGATGGAGGCGTTCCGGCAAATGCTGACCGATACCTCTTTCTCCGATGCGCTGGCCGTCTGGGTGCCGCCAGGTCGGGAGTGGGAGCGGGCAGTAGAGGAGAATCGGGGGTGGGTACTGCTGGCGGCAGGGCTCCTGCTGCTGGTCGTCTTGCTGACGGTGGTGCTGTAGAATCCTCACCCCTTCCCCTGCCCCCTCCCTGAACTTTGGCTGTTTGGGCGAAGGGGTGGAAAAGAAAATTTAGAAGCCGCCCAAACCGGCGAGAGAGGGTAGAAAGAAAATATTTTTCATTGCGGCGGCTTCGCCGCCGCAATGAAAAATATATTTTCTTTTACCCCGCTGGCGAAAAGGCCAAACTTTAGGGTGGGGGTGCCGCCGAAGGCGGCGGGGGTGGGGTGAGGAATCTGCATTACGTTTTGCGGAGAAGCAGAACCGCCAGCGGGATCACGGCCCCCACACCGGTCAGGATGGCCGCCCCAATGTCCCCGAAAGGCCGGAGTTGTCCGATGCCCACGAGGGCCAGGAAGAGAAGATAGCCCACCAGCCCCCCGGTGAGTACCTGGAGACCCCCTTTCATGGCACGGGAGAGACTCTGCCCGCGTTTCCAGAGGCTGGCGTAACTGACAGCCGCCCCGACCAGCGCGATCCCCAGGCCCTGCATCAAATCCGAACCGCGCGCCCGGTCAAGGGGACGCTCCGGCGCCACGGGCTCCGGGGTCGGTTCTATCTTCGGCGTGGGGGAAGGGGACGGGCTGGGGGTCGGCGGGGGTTCCGGGCTGGGCGTCGGCGTGATGGGGATGATAACTGCTGGTTCTCCGGGTCGGATGTCCATCTCCAACCGCACCGCGCGCGGCACCGGCTCCGCGCGGACGGAAATCTGCAACTGCCCCGTCCGGTCCAGCGTTACCGTTGCTTCGGCCACCCCGCCCCGGGTGGTCGCCTGCACCGTCCGCTCCAGCCCCTCCTGCGGGTACGTGAGGATGAACTCCACCAGGGTCCCGTCCGGCACGGGATGACCATTGCGGTCCAGGATGACCCCCGTTCGCAAGCGGATGGTGTCCCCCTGATAGATGGTCGGCGGTTCCGGTGTCCCGCTCGCCGCTTCGTCACCGATGAAGACCGGGATAATCTGGCCGGGGTCCGGCTGGGTCTGCTGGGTCAGGTTGTAGTTGATGCCGGGTACGGCTACCGGTGGCCGACCGGTGAGGGGAAATTCAGCGAACAGGGCGCGAACAGCGGCCTCCACGAAGGGTGGCGCCGGGCTGTAGATGCCGAAGTAGGCGGAGAGCTTGGCGATTTCGGTGGTATCCAGATAGTACGGCGCGCCGAAGGCGAAGATGACGACTTTCTTCCCCCTCAGAGCATCCGCCCGCTCGGAGAGGAAACGACGCACGGCCCCGGAGGGGGACGCGCGGTCCCCGGCATCCAGCATGGCGAAGATGACCCAGTCCGCCCGCTCCAGCGCGAGAGTGACCGGCTGAGGGACAGGAGAGGATTCCGGGGTTGGCGTGGCCGGTGGCCGGTTAAGCATGTCCAGCAGTTGGCTGAAGGTGAAACTCTGGACCCGCTGGGGAGAGACCTGCCCGGTGGCCTGGGGGCCGTACAGGCGGACCATGGTATCGGCCAGCGCGGTGGAGGAGAGAATGGGGACCGGTGCGCAGTCCGCGCAGGGCAGGATTTGCCGGTCGTCGGTAAAAATGACGATGTGCTCTTCCGGCGTCGGGGGGTCAGGGAGCAGGTCCGGGGAGGGCGGCGAGAGCAGGGTAACAGCCGCGCGGGCGATGGGAGCGACCGTCTCCCCGGAACGGCCGACCCGGCCGGCCACGGCGTCGGCACCCCGCTGGGTGGCGCTGAGGGTGAAGCGGAAGCCGTAGAGCCGCAATTTCAGCCGGAGGATGCGCAGCACCGCCTCATCCACCCGCGCCTGGAAGGAGGGGTCGGAGGCGTACTTTTCCCGGAAGAAGGCCAGCGTTGCCTTCACATTGGCGATGTGGGATTCCCAGTCGTCCCCGGTGGCGAAGTGGGAGAGGATGAGCAGGTCGTTGCCCGCCAGAAATGCCTCCTGAGCAACCCGCAGGGGGTTGAATTTCTGCTCCGACGGGTCATAAAAGCGGCGGATGGCACGCACGCCCAGTTCGTCGGCCACGGCAATCCCACCCGATTCCCGCCAGGGAGCGACCTCCGGCAACGCCAGCAGGGATTGCAGCGCCTGAGGGTCAAAGGTGACCGGCTTGGTGGAGGCGTAGAGGTTGCCCAGAAACCCCCGGTACCGGATGGGGGCGACCAGGAGGCCGTCCGGACGCTCCAGGGCTTCGCCACTGCCTGTCGCGGCCAGGAAGGGAGCCAGTTCAATCTGCTTGAGTTGCTCCAGGGACTTCTGGACGGTAGAGATCTCCTCGGATAGAGGGCGATCGGCCGCGCCCAGGCCGGGGAAGTGCCCGGGGACGACGGCCACCCGGCCTTCGCTCCCCGCATGGACGCCCCGGATGTAGGCCCGCCCCATCTGCCCGACCCAGAACGGGTCACCGCCAAAAGCAGTGGTGCCCAGGTCGGCGGCGCTGCCGGGCCGGGGGTTGTCCAGTACATCCAGCATCGGGCCCAGCAGGACATTCATCCCCAGCGCGTCCAGTTCGGCCCCGGCGATTTGCCCCGCCACCTCGGCGTTGGTCGGATTCCAGGTGGCGCCAATGGCCATCGGGGAGGGCAAAGGAGTTGTTCCGCTGATGGGCAGGACCGGCAACCCCATACGCTCTCCCTGGCGGACGGCAATGAACAGGGGAACAAAAGGACTGAGAGCGGTTTCTCCTTCGGAAAGCGGGAGAGAAATCTGCGCCGCGTCCCAGGCCAGATGCTGTAACTGGCTGGTCAGCGTTGCGACCTGGGCAGGAGTATCCCCCTCGTTCAGGATGTTGCCGTTCTCCGGGCTGAGCAGCACCCCCCCGATGCGCTCGTTGACAATCAGGTCGTAGATGGCGGCGGTCTCCGTCGTGTCGGTGCCGGGAAAAGTGACCATGAACAGTTGCCCGACGCGCACGGCGGGCGGCATGCGCGAAAGCAGAGCAACCGCCGGGTCCGTCGGCTGCTGGGCGGCAACCGGCGCCAGGCTCCCAGCGAGCAGGGCGATCAGGAAGATCCCTCTCAGAAATTGTCTCATTGATGTCGGTTTCATGAAACGTGAAACGTGAAACGTGAAATGTGAAACGTGAAACGTGAATTGGCGGTGGAATTGTAACACGCTATCAGGGAAAACACAAGGCGACTATCTTCAGAAATCGCCGGTAGCCGGATAGAAGTCACCGACGAAAACAAGACATACTCGCGCGAGGCCCTCATTTGCTGGTTGGGGTCTTTTATTGTAGAATGTGGACACAATCCGCCGGAGGTGCGGGATGTCTCAGTTGACGGTAGGTGTCCGCGAGTTGAAGGAGCGATTGAGCGGCTACATCCGCCAGGTTGAGGCCGGGGCGACAGTGACCATTACCGTGCACGGCAAACCCGTTGGGCGGATTGTCCCCGTCGGTCCATCGGTGGAGGAAAGAATCCAGGAGGCCGTTCAGGCGGGATGGGTAGCCTGGAGCGAGCGCAAACTGGCTCCCCGGGCTCCGCTCGCCCGCACTATCGGCGACAAAATGGTGGCCGACCTGTTGCTGGAGGACAGGGAATGATCCTCTACCTGGATGCCAGCGCTCTGGTCAAGCGATATGTGGATGAGCCAGGCTCGGTGGAGGTAAACCAGGCCATCTCTCAGGCAGAGATGACCGGCACGGCACTGGTCAGCCGACCGGCATCTCTGGGGAGCGGCCCAACAGGCAGGCCTGACAGTTTACCCGAATGATTTGCCGGCCATGCTGGAGCGATGGAAAGACCAATAGAGCCGGTAGGGTTTGGATGTTCCACCCGGAAGACCGCGTCCTGGTTGCTGTGATGAACAACCGGCGGGACTTTGAGATCGCCCGCGACCGGGGGTGGTACCGCATCCCCGTGCGGCATGCCCCGCCCGGCACCACCGAGGCCGCCGTGCTGGCCTTCTACTTCACCCGCGCCTTCGGCGAGGAGGGCTGGGCCGTCCACTGGTACGCCCCGGTCCGGGGGCACGAACTGGCCCGCCGCCGGGACCTCCTGCCCGAGGAGCCCCACCACCCCCGCGCCGATGACCTCTACTATCAACTCCAACTGGGCCCGCTGGTCCGCCTGGAGCGGCCCCTCCCCAGCCTCCGCTGGCGGCGGATCACGTTCATTGAGACCACGTGGGACCGCTTTGTGGCAGCGCAGGAGATCAACGACCTCTTCGCTTCCGGCGCTGACGGGTTGTTCGTCACCCTGAAGGAGGCGGGATTCCGGCCGGAGCGGGAATACGCCGTGCGCGAGGGCGGGGCCGAGTACGTGGTGGACCTGGCGATTCCCTGCCGGAAGGGGACGGTGCTGATCGCCGTCGGGGACCGGCCGGCTCCACCGGGCACCCTCTACTGCCCGGATGTGGAAGCCATCCGGCAGGCGGTGGCTGCTAAGGGAGGAGAGTTGTAGACATGGGCGGAGGTCGGGTCGCCGCCCCGGAAGCCGACTGAAGTCAGCCGCCCTGGGCCTCACCCCACTCCCCGGCCCCCTCCCCTCTCCCGAACGCCGGGAGAGGGGAGGGGTGGCGGCGCAGCCGCCGGGAGAGAGGTGAGGCCGCAGGGGCAACCCTTGCGGTTGCCCTGTATGGGGCAGGGGCAAGCCCTGCCCCTACAGCGGTTGCCCCCAGGGAGGCCGATTTCCAATCGGCGCTGACTGGAAGTCCGCCTCTCTGGGCCTTCGGCCGGGTTGCTCACTTCGTTCGCAACCAGGGCGGCCTGCGCCGCCCTTTTCAGAGACGTCAACGCAGGTTGACGCCTGGCGCAAAGCGCCCAGGGAGGCCGATTTCCAATCGGCGCCCAGGACGGGAGGGAGCGGGCAGCCGAATCCAACTCAGGACTTACGCAGTTCACCCGTAGGACGGGCTTTTCAGCCCGTCCGGACCGCTTCTCAGCCCGTCTGGACGGCCTGGAAAGGCCGTCCTACAGGGCAAGTGCGTAACT
>DAOTWL010000244.1:0-2730 GCA_034435875.1 Anaerolineae bacterium | reverse complement strand
CCTCCCTTAACTCCCTCCCCTCTCCTGCTCCCCTCTCCCGCTTGCGGGAGAGGGGCCGGGGGTGAGGGCTGCCGCCGAAGGCGAGCGGGAGAGGGGCCGGGGGTGAGGTGGAGGGGTGAGGCCCACTTGCCCCATCCCCCCGCATGTGGTAAACTTATCCTGCACCACCGGAGAGGCGGATAAATATGCTGGCCAAAGTCACCAGTTGCGCCCTCATCGGCCTGGAAGGGATTCTGATCCAGGTGGAGGTGGACGTCTCCCATGGCGCGCCGTCCCTCACCATCGTGGGGTTGCCAGATATCGCCGTCAAAGAGTCCATAGAGCGGGTGCGGACCGCGCTCAAAAATACCGGCCTGCACTTCCCCCGGACCCGGCTGACCATCAATCTGGCCCCCGCCGACATCCGCAAAGAGGGCCCCATCTACGATCTGCCTATCGCGGTGGGCATCCTGGTCGCCTCGGAGCAGGTCTGGCCCCAGGAGGTGGAGGACTCCCTGTTTATCGGCGAACTCTCGCTGGACGGCTCCGTCCGCCATATCCCCGGTGTCCTGCCCATCGCCGCGCTGGCCCGCCAGGAGGGGCTGCGACGGCTCTTTGTCCCGGCGGTGGACGCGCCAGAGGCGGCACTGGTGGACGGGCTGGACGTCTATCCGGTGGAGAATCTGGGCCAACTGGCCGCCCATCTCCAGGGCCTGGCACGCATTCTGCCCTACCGTCCCACCGAGGACCTGACCGCCCTGCCTCCGCCCGTCTACGCGGCAGATTTCGCCGACATCAAGGGCCAGGAGCACGTCAAGCGGGCGCTGGAGGTGGCGGCCGCCGGCGGCCACAACGTCCTGATGGTCGGGCCGCCGGGGGCCGGCAAGACCCTGCTGGCCCGCTCGGTCCCGTCCATCCTCCCCACGATGACGCTGGAGGAGGCGCTGGAGGTGACCAAAATCTACAGCGTGGCGGGCCTCCTGCCGCCGGATACGCCGCTGATCCGCCACCGGCCCTTCCGGGCCCCCCACCACACCATCAGTTATCCGGGGCTGGTCGGCGGCGGGCACTGGCCCCGTCCGGGCGAAATCTCCCTGGCCCACCGGGGCGTCCTTTTTCTGGACGAACTGCCGGAGTTCAATCCGCACACGCTGGAGGCGCTCCGCCAGCCGATGGAAGACGGTCTCGTCTCCATTGCCCGCTCCACCGGGACGCTGGTCTTCCCCAGCCGCTTTATGCTGATTGCGGCGATGAATCCCTGCCCCTGCGGCTACTACGGCGACCCGGTGCGGGAATGTACCTGTAGCCCGGCGGCCATTGCCCGGTACCAGAAGCGCATCTCGGGGCCGCTGCTGGACCGGATAGACATCCACGTGGAGGTGCCCCGGGTGGATTATCAGAAACTGACCGACGACCGGCGAGGAGAGCCGTCGGCGGCGGTTCGGGAGCGGGTGGAGCAGGCGCGGGAGATGCAGCGGCGCCGCTTCGCCGGTACCCCCCTGACCTGCAACGCCGATATGGGCGCGACGGACGTCCGGGAGTACTGTCGGCTGGATGAGAGCGGGCGGGCGCTGGTGCGGGCGGCGATGCAACAGTTGCAGATGAGCGCGCGGGCCTTCCACCGCATCCTCAAACTGGCCCGCACCATCGCCGACCTGGCCGGCAGCGACCGAATAGAGACCGCCCATCTGGCGGAGGCGATCCAGTACCGGCCGAGGAAGTAGGACGCGGATTAACGCGGAGAAACGCGAACTGATGCTGGACAAAGATTTATGCCGCCGGGCCTCCGAGCAATACCGTCACTGGAATGAGGCCGAGGAGGCGGAGCGCATCCGTAACGCGGGCCGGCTCTCGCTCCAGGAGGCGTGGCGGCGATATGTGGAGTTGGTGGAATTCTGCTGGAAGTTGTGCCCGCAGCAGAGCGAGACCCAGCGGCGGGAGAAACTGGCCGCGCTGGAACGCTACTACGAGAGCGTCCGGCGGCTGGAGGCGTGGAGAAAGGCCCGTGGAGAGACGGCTTGAGGATGTCCTTCGGAAGGTTGTGGCCTTTCTGGAAGAGCACGGGTATCATTATGCCATCGTGGGCGGGATCGCCTTATCCCAATGGGGAGTTGTTCGTGCCACCTACGATATTGACATCAAAGTTCTCGTTCCTGATCTGAACTATTCGGCGGCTCGGAATGCTCTGCGAACCGCTTTTCCTGAGCGGGCGCGAGGACACCTCCCCCCCGAATCGCTGATCGTCTCTGCAGAGATTGACGGTGTTACCGTGGACTTTTTGCTGGCGCTTCCCGGATATGAAGAACTGATCATTCAGCGAGCCGTACAGCGGGACCTGGGAGGCTGGTCAGCCTGGGTCTGTTCAGCCGAGGACCTGATTATCCAGAAAGTCGTCGCCGGACGTCCCAGGGACTGGTCAGATGTGGAAGCGCTTCTGATAGAGCGGCGTGGCGACCTGGATGAGGCCTACATTGAAGAATGGTTGAAACAGTTTGCCGAGGCATTGGAAAAACCCGAGATCCTGGCCAACTATCATCGCTTGCTGGTGCGAATTGGCGATGGACCCCCAACGCTTCCGTAAGAGCACGGCCGGGCAGGTCATCCGGGTAGGGGAAGGGGAGGCGGCCTACTGGGCCTTCGTCCCTCACCCGCTGCCCCCCAAACTGCGGGCGGACTGGCGACTCACCAACGATCTGTCTTGCTCCTGGCCGTCAGCGAGCGCGGGGCATGGCAGGACCGGCTCCTCTTCTT
>DAOTWL010000243.1:0-6465 GCA_034435875.1 Anaerolineae bacterium | reverse complement strand
GCTGAGGTTCGGACACGAGTTAGGACATGGCCGCTTGTTCGGGTTCAACCCATGCAGGCTCTTTACCATCGCCCTCGCCCGGGGCAGGCTGAGGGTTTCGTTCACCCCTCACCCCCCTGGATCCCCCTCTCCCCTTGGCCTGCGGCCAGGGGAGGGGGAAGGGGGTGGGGTAAGGGCGATGATGTCCCAACTTATGTCCGAACCTCAGCCTTCCATAACTTGCCAGATCAGCAAAACGTGGTAAAATAAACATCGCTTTGGGGGCTCGTCTAAGGGTAGGACAGCAGACTCTGGATCTGTGAGTGGGGGTTCGAATCCTCCGCCCCCAGCCTGAGAGGCCGGAGGAGCCTCCGACCTTAACGCACACTGTACAAAAGACCTTCCCAGGGGAGTCCGGGCGAGCCGGGCTGAGAGGGCGTCCGCAGCGGGTGCCACCGACGCCGACCCTTTGAACCTGACCTGGGTCATGCCAGCGGAGGGAGGGAAGACCTGTTGGAGTGGCATTCAGGCCGTCCCGCGCTGGTGGGGCGGCCTTCTTTTTCCCCCATCGGGCTATTCCCTGGCACGCTGATCAATGCCTTCGGACCGGCAATGAGTACGCCCCTCCCCGGGGAAGGTAAAAGTCCATCTGAGGAGGTAAACTATGAAGATTCAAGCACCCCCCGAATGGGGCATAGAGCCGGTTCCGGAAAGCCACCGCATTCTCCGATTCCCCGACTACCTGGCCCTCTGGTCCAGCCTGGGCGTGGGACTGCTGGTGCTCCTGGCGGGCACCCTGCTGGTCCCGGGCCTGGGGTTGGGGCAGGCCATACTGGCGATCCTCATGGGGAGCGTCATCGGCAGCCTCCTCCTGGCTGTCGCCGGCGTGGTCGGCAGCGACCAGGCCATCCCGACAATGGTTATGCTTCGCCCCGTCCTGGGCATTCGCGGCTCCTATCTCCCCACCGTCCTCAACATCATCCAACTGATCGGCTGGGGAGCCTTTGAGGTCATCATTATGGCCCAGGCCGCCAGCGGCATCACGCAGAAACTCTTCGGCTTCTCCGCGTACCTCCCATGGGCCTTCTTCTTCGCCCTCTGGTGCACCCTTCTGGCTCTGGGCGGGCCGCTGGCCGTCGTCCGCCAGTGGATAGAGAAATTCGCCATCTGGCTCGTCTACGGCATCACCATCTATCTCACCCTCTATCTGTTCACCCACTACGACGTCGGCGCGCTGCTGCGCACCCCCGGCACCGGAGAGATGCCCTTCTGGCTGGCGGTGGACCTGGTGGTGGCGATGCCCATCTCCTGGATGCCCCTGGTGGCGGACTATAACCGCTTCGCCCGCCGCAGCGGCCCGGCCTTCTGGGGCACTTTCCTGGGCTACACCGTCGCCAACACCTGGTTCTACGCGCTGGGTGCGCTCTTCGTCCTGGCCCTTCAGACTGCCGACCTGATCCCCGCCATCCTCAGCATCGCCGGAGGCTGGCTGGCCCTCCTGCTCATCCTGGTGGACGAGACGGATAACTGCTTCGCCGACATCTACTCCGCCGCCGTCTCCGGGCAGAACCTGCTCCCCCGCGCCCGCCAGTGGTGGCTGACGGTCGCCGTCGGCGCGGTCTGCTTCCTCCTGGCCGCGACGGTGCCCATCGCCCAGTACGAGAACTTCCTGCTCCTGATCGGCTCCGTCTTCGTGCCTCTCTTCGGCGTCCTGGTCGCGGACTACTTCCTGCTGCGCCGACGGCGGTACGAGACGGCGGAACTCTACCGTCCCGCGGGCCGCTACTGGTACCGGGGCGGGGTCAATCTCTGGGCCGTCCTGGCCTGGGCGGTGGGCGTTGCGACCTATCACCTCATCGCCAGCCGCATCCCCTGGCTCGGCGCCTCTATCCCGTCCTTCCTCCTGGCACTGGCCGTCTACTGGACCCTCGGTTCTCTGCTATTCCGGAGGTGAATCCATGCTCAATGAACGTATCGCTGAACTGCGGGAACGGGTGCGCCAGCAGCGCCCCCTCATCCACCACATCACCAATTTTGTCGTGATGAACGATACGGCAAACGTCACGCTCCACATCGGCGGTCTGCCGGTGATGGCCCACGCGCGGGAGGAGGTGGCCGAAATGGTCGCCGCCGCCGGCGCGCTGGTCCTGAACCCCGGCACGCTGACCCCCGACTGGGTGGAGTCCATGCGGGTCGCCGGAAAGCGGGCGAACGAACTGGGCATCCCGGTCGTCCTGGACCCCGTCGGGGCGGGCGCCACGACGCTGCGGACGGAGAGCAATCGTCGCCTACTGGAGGAACTGCGGATTGCTGTTGTGCGGGGCAACTCCGGGGAAGTCGGCGCGCTGACCGGCATGGGCGGCGTCGTCAAGGGGGTGGAGACGGTGGTGGAGGTAGACGACCCGGTGGAGGTGGCGAAGGCGCTGGCCCGCCGCTACGGGACGACCGTCGCCATCACCGGCCCCCGCGATATCGTCACCGACGGGACGCGCGTCTTCGGGGTGGATAACGGGCATCCGATGCTCAAGACCATCACCGGCACCGGCTGCTCGGCGACGACGATGATCGCCGCTTTCGTCGCGGTGGAGCGGGATTATGCACTAGCCACCGTAGCGGCGCTGGCCTGCTTCGGCCTGGCCGCCGAACTGGCGGCGACGGTCGCCCATGGCCCCGGGAGTTTCAAGGTGGCCCTGTACGATACCATCTACAACCTCTCCGCCGACCAGATTCGGGCCGGGGCGAGGGTGGTGGAACTGTAGGAGGCCGCAATGATAGACTGGAGTCTGTACGTCATCACCGATGCGAAACTCTCCCGTGGGCGCTCCCATCTGGAGGTCATCCGCGCCGCCATTGCGGGCGGCGCCACCGTCGTCCAGTACCGGGAGAAGGAAGGGACGACCCGGCAGATGATTGAGGAGGCCCGCGCGCTGCGGGAACTGGCCCGCCAGGCCGGGGTCCCCTTCATCGTCAACGACCGGGTGGACATCGCGCTGGCGGTGGACGCCGATGGGGTCCACGTCGGCCAGGACGACATGCCCGCCCCGCTGGCCCGGAAACTGATGGGGCCGGGGAAAATCGTCGGGGTTTCGGCCACCAACCTGGAAGAGGCCCTGCAGGCGGAACGGGACGGCGCCGACTATATTGGCGCGGGGCCCATCTTTGCCACCCCCACCAAGCCAGACGCCGCGCCGCCCATCGGTCTGGAGGGACTGGCCGAAATCTGCCGCCGGGTCTCCATCCCGGTCGTCGCCATTGGGGGGATCAGTGAAGAAAACGCCGGGGCGGTCATGGAGGCGGGGGCCGACGGCGTGGCCGTTGTCTCCGCCATCGTTGCCGCGCCGGACGTGGAGGCCGCCGCCCGCCGCCTGCGGGTGGTCGTGGAGGGGGCCCGCCGGAAAATGGAGGGGCAACCGGAGGGGCCGGGGGTGTAGGGGCGACCCTGGCGGTCGCCCCATCTGGGGCAGGGGCAAGCCCTGCACGGGTTCCTCACCCCACCCCCAGCCCCCTTCCTGAAGTTTGGCTTTTTCAGGGCGGGCGGTTAGAAAATCGCCCAAAATGGCCTTCTGCCCGGCCAAAAGAACCACTGCGGCGGCCAAGCCACCGCAGTGAAAAATCATCTCTCTTTTAGGCCGCAGAAGCGGCCGGAGGCCCATGCGGGAAGGCCGTGCGCAAAAAGGCCAAACTGGAGGGGAGAGGGTGGCCCGAAGGGCCGGGGGAGGGGTGAGGCCGCAGGGGCAAGCCCTGCCCCTACCATGCGATTGCCCAACAGGAGGCATCCATGCGCATTCGCGACCTCGGAGAATTCGGGCTGATTGACCGCATCGCCCGGTCGCTCCCGCCGCCGGGAGAAGGGGTCATCGTCGGCATCGGCGATGATGTGGCCGTCCTGCGGAGCAGCGACCGCTACACCCTGGCTACCTGCGACATCCAGGTGGAGGGCGTCCATTTCCTGGGGGACAAAATCAGCCCCTACCAGTTGGGCCGGAAGGTGGTGGCCATCAACGTCAGCGACATCGCCGCGATGGGGGGAATTCCCCGCTACCTGCTGGTCTCCCTGGTGCTCCCCAAAGAGACGGAGGTGGAGTTTGTGGACGGCCTCTATGAGGGGATGCGGGAGGAGTGCAGCCGCTGGGGAGCCGAGATCGTCGGGGGGAATATGGCCCACTCGCCGGACGGCATCATCGTGGACCTCTTCCTGCTGGGGGAGGTGGAGCCGGAACGGTTGCTGCGGCGCGCTGGTGCACGCGTGGGCGACCGGGTGCTGGTGACCGGCACGCTGGGGGATTCCGCCGCCGGGCTGGCGTTGTTGCTCCGTCCGGAGACCCTCTGCCCGGACGTCCATCGCGATGTCGTCCTGCGCCGCCATCTCACCCCGACCCCGCGCCTGGCGGAGGGGCGGGCGGTCGCCTGCTCCGGCCTGGCGACGGCGGCGATAGATGTGAGCGACGGGCTGGCCAGCGACATCGGCCACATCTGCGAGATGAGCGGGGTGGGGGTCCGTATTCGGGCGGACGCGCTGCCCATCTCCGACGCGGCGCGGGCAGTCGCAGAAGCCATCGGGGCCGACCCGCTGGAGTGGGCCCTCTTCGGTGGGGAGGACTACGAGCTGCTCTTCACCGCGCCGGCAGACCGGGCCCCGGAACTGGCCCGCCAGGTGCAGGAGGAGACCGGGACGCCGGTCAGCATCATCGGCGAAATCACGCCCGCCGGGGAAGGGATGACCCTCCTTCGGGCTGACGGGGTCGCCCAGCCGCTTCGGAAGGGTGGCTGGGACCATTTTCGGAAATAGAACCAGGACTTATGCGGTTCACTTGTAGGATGGGCTTTCCAGCCCGTCCTTGTAGAAGGGGCTTTCCAGCCCGTCCGGACGGCCTGGAAAGGCTGTCCTACTGAGAACATAGCACGTCTGGAGGAGGCGTGAGATGAAACTACCGCGCTGTCTGACCATTGCCGGCTCCGATTCGGGGGGTGGGGCCGGGATTCAGGCCGACCTGAAGACCTTCGCTGCGCTGGGCGTCTACGGCATGAGCGCGCTGACGGCCATCACCGCGCAGAACACCGTGGGTGTCCAGGGCGTCTACGAACTTCCCGCCGACTTCGTGGGGTTGCAGATAGACTCGGTGGTCACCGACATCGGCGTGGATGCGGTCAAGACGGGGATGCTGGCCAACGCCGACATCATCGCGGTCGTGGCCGCCAAAATTCGGGAGCACCATCTCCCCAACCTGGTAGTGGACCCCGTGATGGTCGCCAAGAGCGGCGATCCGCTGCTGCGGCCCGAGGCGCGAGATGCGCTGAGCCGCCTGCTCCTGCCGCTGGCCGTCGTGGTGACGCCCAACCTGCACGAAGCGCGCGCCCTGACCGGGATGGAGATAGAGACGGTGGAGGATATGGAGCGCGCGGCGAGGGCGATCCATTGGATGGGGCCCCGCTACGTGGTGGTCAAGGGAGGACACCTGACGGGGAACGACAGCGTGGACGTCCTGTACGACGGGGAGCGATTCACCCACTTCCCCTCCCCGCGCGTGGAGACGAAGAACACGCACGGCACGGGGTGTACCTTCGCTTCGGCCATCGCGGCGGGGCTGGCAAAGGGGCTGGACGTGGTGGAGGCAGTGCGGGAGGCAAAGGAGTACATCACCATTGCCCTGCAGCACGCGCTGGAGCTGGGCCAGGGTCACGGCCCCACTCACCACTTCGCCGCGCTATATCGGAGGGCTGGGATGATGTAGGAAAAGCTCAGAGGACAGTGAGCCGTTGCGCTTCCGCAAAAGGCACGCGGGATTCAGCCAATTTTCATTGAACCAAAACCAGGGGCGGGAAATCTTCCCGCCCCTGGTGGTGTCTTCCCCGCCCCCTGCCCTTATTTCTTGCTCCCTGCCTTCTCCGCCAGCATCGTTTCTATCCGCGCCAACAACCGGTCCGGGTCTATCGGCTTGTGAATCCACTCGTCCACCGGGATGTACTCTCCAGAGGGCACCACCCCCTGCGCCCGCGCTCCGGTCAGCGATGTCACCATAATCACCGGCACGTCCTTCAGCGCCGGGTCCTGCGCCATCTCCCGGCTCACATCCAGCCCGTCCAGGATGTAGGACATCATAATGTCCAGCAACACCAGGTCGGGCTTCTCCTTCCGCATCACCGCCAGCGCCTGCTGCCCGCTGGCCGCCGTGATGACCTCGTACCCCTTGCCGCGCAGGATCCGCCGCGTCAGGTTGACGAAGTCCGGGTCGTCATCTACCACCAGTATCTTCGCCATCTCTACCTCCTTCCCGGACTAATGGCTACCCCTCTGGGCGGCTTCCCGCTTCTTCGCCTCCCAGATTTCCATCGCCCGCTTGGGGCCGTAGTACCACTTGGCGTGGTGCTCCGCCGCGTACTCCGCCGAGGTCACCCCGAAGCGCATGCTCACCAGCCCGGCCCACATCAGCGGGTGCGCCACCGCCAGGTACAGGTGCACCAGGAACATACAGACGGAGACGATCA
>DAOTWL010000242.1:0-2040 GCA_034435875.1 Anaerolineae bacterium | reverse complement strand
CAGGGGGTAGGGTGAGGGCGAGTTGCGACCACCAGAAACCTATAGGTGGGGGCTTTGTGCCCCACAGAGAAGTTATAGCAAGCGCGGTGCGGATTTTACTTTAGTGCGTGATAGGATAGCCCTTCTCGTCCATAGGCCGATCGGAGGGCGCCCCCTGGCAACAAGAGGGATACGTATAGGGCAGGAGAGGCACCGTTCTCAAGGCGGAAAGGAATACGCATGGGTCACCTCCTGATACCCTATGCCATCCTCTCGGTCGGAACAAACCAACCCCCATATGTAGGCCCCACCATGCAAGTTCCCAAAGAGCCACATGCCAGGCATTTTCAGCAGTGCCTGGCACGCTCTTCATTGCGAAACTCCCAGAATCCAGCGCTCGTAGAGGTCCCGGTGCTCACTCCCCGTCACCGCCTTGATCGTCGCCAGAAGGGAATCCGGGGTGGCAATCCCGTAGCGATGGCGGCGATAGTACGCCCGCAGAACGGCGAAGAAATTCTCGTCTCCCACCCGCTGCCGAAGGGCGTGGAAGTAGAGGGCACCCTTCCGGTACACCACTGGACCGTAGAGGTCCCGGGGATAGGCGGCGACCGGCAGTCCGGCGGGCATGTCGTTCCCCTCCTCTATCAGCCGGTCGTAATTGGCCTGAAAGTCGCTCTTCAGAATCCCGGCGGCCGTCTCGGCGCCGTAGAAGAACTCGTGATAGAGCAGCGTGGTGTACTGCGTGAGGGCCTCGTCCAGCCAGGGCTCGTCCACCTGGTCGCTGCCCACCACGCCGTACCACCACTGGTGGGCCACCTCGTGCGCCACCACCCACTCCAGACGGGGATGACCAGTGTAGAGCCGGTCCGAGATGACCACCAGGGTCGGGTACTCTATCCCTCCGGCCCGTGTTGGCGTCTCCACCACGTCCAGTTCCTCATACGGATACGGCCCGAAGAGACGGGAGTAGAGGGTGAGGGCATCCACCGCTATCCTCAGGACCTGCTCGCCGCCCTCCCGATGGTCGGAGTAGAAATAACTGTTGACGACGACCCCTTCGGCGACCTGGCTGGTGACCTGGTAGTCGTCGCCCAGGATGAGGGCGAAATCCCGAACTGGCCCGGCCTGGCAGGACCAGCGACCGGCCTCCGGTATAACGCACATCCCGGAGGCCACCAGCGTCCCCGTAGGGGGCGCGGTCACGTCCACCTGATAGAAGGCGACATCGGAGTAGACGGCGTCGCCGTACTCTGGCGCGATCTCCACGTTCCAGCCCTCGTCGTCGTAGACGGGGATCAGGGGATAGACCTCGGGCAGGGCCATCACGCCGCGCACGTAGGAGAACTGGGCGTAGTCTATCTCGTCGGTCAGGGGGACGGTGACGGTGAATGTCAGGGTGAGGGTGACAGTCTCCATCGGTGCCAGGGGCGGGTTCAGGAGCAGGCGCAGCGCCGACCCGCCCAGCCGGACCTCCGGGCTGACCGGTCGCCCGTTCAGGCGGAGGGCGGTAACTCTCATCTCCCCGCCGTAGCCAGGGGTATTGGGGAAGAGGTGGAGATAGAGGTCGCGCAGGGGGACTTCCTCGGTATTGGTGTAGCGGACCTGTTGTTCACCCGTTATCTGCGCCTGAACGACGTCCACCGTCAGGGAAATGGCATAGCGGGGGGCCAGGGAGAGAGCATCCGGGGGAGGGGGAGTATCCATGGGCACAGCAGTGGGAAGGGGACGAGGAGTGGGCGTGGGGGGGGTGGGAGAGGGCGGAGGCGTCAGGGGGAGGCAGGCGACGAGAATCAGGAATCCAACCAGGGTCAGGACCTGGCGAAGGCGTGGATTCGCAGCGAAGGCAAACGGCCCGTTCATCGGCCTTATTATAGGCCAAAGCCCGGAAAGGGCAAGCCCTGCCCGCGGTCCTCACCTCTCCCCCGGCCCGAAGGGCGCCGATTGCGAATCGGCCTTCCTGGGGGCAACCGCAAGGGTTGCCCCTACGGCCTCACCCCTCCCCCGGCGGCTCACCTCACCCCCGGCCCCTCTCCCGAACGGAGTTCGGGAGAGGGGAGGGGG
>DAOTWL010000241.1:0-2810 GCA_034435875.1 Anaerolineae bacterium | reverse complement strand
GCCCCTCCCGCGCGGCCTCACCCCTCCCCCGGCGGCCACCTCACCCCCCCCTCTCCCGAACGGAGTTCGGGAGAGGGGAGGGGGTCGGGGAGTGGAGTGAGGACTTTGCCTCCGGCCCGACTTGTGATACAATCGTTCCCGTGATTCCCGATTCCCATACCCACACCCATTTCTCGTTTGACAGCCGGGCCCTGCCGGAGGAGGTCTGCCGGGCCGCTGTGGTCCGGGGGATGCGGGAGATTTCCCTCACCGACCACGTGGACCTGAACCCGCTGGACGGGGGCTACGGCTATTTTCGGCCCGAGGAGCACTGGGAGGCGCTGGTGGACTGCCGGGCCCGGCTGGACGGTCGGGTGCGCGTCCATATCGGGCTGGAGTGCGGCGAGCCGCACCTCTTCCGCCAGGAACTGAGCGCCATCACGGCGGCCCACGAGTACGACGTGGTGCTGGGCTCCATCCACTGGGTGGGCAACCGTCCCGTGGAGACGGCCGCGTTCTTTGACGGCCTGGACTTCCACGAGGGCATCGTCCTTTACCTGGAGGAACTGGCCCGCCTGGCCGGGGAGGGCGACTACGACGTCCTGGCCCATCCGGACATCATCCGGCGGGCGGTCTTCCACCGTTTCGGCCGGGCGGAACTGGATTGGGCCCCCTACGAGGCCCCCATGCGGCGGGTCCTGCGGACGGTGGCGGAACGGGGAAAGGCGCTGGAGGTGAACACGTCCTACCGGCGGCGGGGGATGGGCCCGCCCGGCCCCTCCGTCCAGGTCCTGCGCTGGTTCCGGGAGGAGGGGGGCCGACGGGTCACCTTGGGCTCCGACGCCCACCGTCCGGAAGATGTCGGCGCGGACTTCGGGGAGGCGCTGGCGATGGTCCGGGCCGCCGGGTTTGAGGGGGTCGCCGTCTTCCGCAGGCGGAGACCGCGACGGATCCGGTTTTGACCACAGACGGATGGCGGTAATAATTCTCCCACAAAGACACGGAGACACAGAGACGCAGACAATGATATTTCTTTGTGCTCTTTGTGTCTCCGTGTGAGATATTCCTGTAAATCAGGAGAATCAAGTACAATGGCCTTCCGTGCCCTCTTCCTCGGCCTCCTCCAGGGGGCCACCGAATTCCTTCCCGTCAGCAGTTCGGGGCACCTGGTGCTGGTCCCATGGCTGTTGGGCTGGCCCGTCCCCGGCCTGGCCTTTGACGCTCTGGTCCACTGGGGGACGACCGTCGCCGTCATCGCCTACTTCTGGCGGGATTGGGTCGCCCTGATCCGGGGGGCCTGGCACGGCCTCCGCACCCGTTCCCTGGACAACCCGAATGCTCGCCTGTTGCTCCTCCTCGTCCTCGCCACCGTCCCCGGCGCCCTGGCGGGGGCTCTCCTGGAGGACTTCTTTGAGGGGATGTTCGCGCGGCCTGCGGCGGCCGCCGGGTTCCTTCTCCTCACCGCCGCCATCCTGACCCTGGCCGAATCGGTCTGGGCGCGGCGATCCTCTGCTCCGGATGGCGACCCGCCCCGTCCCCTCTCCGCCCTTTCCTGGCCGGACGCGCTGACGGTGGGGCTGGCGCAGGCCGTCGCCATCCTCCCCGGCGTCTCCCGCTCCGGCGCCACCATCGCCGCCGGGCTGGGCCGGGGGCTAGAGCGGGAGGCCGCCGCCCGCTTCAGTTTCCTGCTCTCCACCCCCATTATCCTGGGCGCAGGAGCGATGCAGATGCTCCAACTGTTCCAGACCGGTGGTTGGGCCAGGGAGGCCCCCACCCTCATCGTTGGCTTCCTGGCCGCGCTGGTCTCCGGCGGCCTCAGCATCCACTTCCTCCTCCGCTACGTCCGGCGGCGGCCCCTCTACCCCTTCGCCCTCTACTGCGTCCTGCTGGGCATCCTGGGGCTGGTCGCCGCCATCCTGCGGGGATAAAGTCCACCGCAAAGACACCAGGACACAAAGAGAATTCGTGAAATTCGTGAAATTCGTGTTCTTCATCCTGATTCTGGCCGCCTGCGCGCCGCAGCCGCTGACGGTCACTCCGGAGCCGGTCACCCTGCGCCTGGCCGTCTCCGATGCCTGCTGGGAGGCCGTCCAGGCGCTGGCCCTGGCCTACCACCGCCAGAAGCCGTGGGTGGCCATAGAGATGGACGTCTGGAACGACGCGGTGGCCCTGGAGCGGCTGCAATCCGGCGCGGCCGACGCCGCCGCCCTCCTCCGGGCCGAAGGGGGAGGCCCGTTGTGGACCCATCCCTTCGCCGAAGACGCGCTGGCGGTCATCGTCCATCCCGCCGTGCCGGTAGACAACCTGACGCTGTTGCAGTTGCGGGAAGTGCTCCGGGGACGGGTCGGCGAATGGCCCGACGGCACGCCGGTCCAGGTCGTCAGCCGGGAGGAGGGGGCCGGGACCCAATCGCTGATCCGGGCGGCGGTCCTGGGCAACAGGGACCTTACCCTGACCGCCCGCGTGGTCGCCGACGATGAGGGTGTGGTGGACCTGGTGGCCCGGACCCCTGGCGGCATCGGCTACGTCCCTCTCAGCCGGGTGGCCGGCGAGGTGCGCGTGCTGGCGCTGGAGGGGCGGCTCCCCGCGCCGACCGCCGACTATCCGCTCTTCTACGCCTGCCGCTGGGCCGCGCCGGCGGAGCCGGCCGGCGCGCTGCGGGAGTTTCTGCAGTGGACGGTCGGGCCTCACCCCTCCCCCGCCGCCTTCGGCGGTGGGGGAGGGGTGAGGCACACAAGGAGGCTTCCGATGGACATTCCCCTGGATGACCTGATGCGCTTTCTCACCCCGCTCCTGCCCTACCTCCTGCACGCCGGGGAGCGGGCCGCCGA
>DAOTWL010000240.1:0-20012 GCA_034435875.1 Anaerolineae bacterium | reverse complement strand
GGTCACCTACACCGTCGTCCTCTCCAACAGCGGGGCCGGGGATGCCGTCGGCGTGGTGCTGACGGACGTTCTGCCTGTGGAGGTGACCTTCGGCGGGTGGGTCCAGCAGCGCGGCGCCATCTACGAGAACGGCGTCATCACCTGGACGGGCACTGTCGCCGGTGGGGTGGAGGTGCGGATCGTCTTCACGGCCACGCTGGGCACCGACCCCAGCCTCTGCAACCGCACCGTCGTCAACACGGCGCGCTTTGACTCCGCCAACGCCGGGAGCGGGTCGGCCACGGCGACCTTCACCACCGAGCGGCGGTACTGGATATACTTGCCGCTGGTGGTGCGGAACAGGTAGGCCTCGCCCCTCCCCCTGACCCCCTCCCCTCTCCTGACCGAAGGTCAGGAGAGGGGAGGGGGTGGCCCGCAGGGCCGGGGGTGGGGTGAGGAAGAAAGGAGACCCATCTATGTCCCGACCAACGCGTGGCAAAACCACAGCCCGGACAGTCTTTGCTGCTCGGGAACTCCGTCGTCAGCCCACACCGACAGAGGCCGTCCTCTGGCAGGCCCTGCGGAGTGGCCGTCTGGACGGTTTAAAGTTCCGGAGGCAGCATCCCTACGGCCCTTTCGTCCTGGACTTCTTTTGTGTGGAGCATCAACTCGTGATTGAGATAGACGGCAGGGTCCATCAACAGGCAGAGCAAATCGCCCGCGATAAAGCGCGAGATGAGTACCTGGCTGAGAACGGCTTGCGCGTCCTGCGGTTTGGGGCCGAAGAGGTGGAGCAGGATTTACCCGGCGTCCTGAACCGTATTCGGGAGGCATGCGGCCTCACCCCTCCCCCCAATCCCCTCCCCTCTCCTGACCGAAGGTCAGGAGAGGGGTCGGGGGTGAGGTCCAGGCGGCGGGGGTGGGGTGAGGCCGGGTGGGGTGAGGCCTTTCTCCTCGCCTCTCTCTCCATCCTGCTTCTCTTCCTGTTCCTCCTCCCCACCCGTGCCGCCCCCGGCGACACCCACACCATCTACGCCATCCAATACACCACCAGCCCCGGCGGCAATAACACCTACCCTTCCCCCTACGTCGGGCAGGTGGTCACCACCTCTGGGACTGTCTGCGCGGTCTATAAGCGCGGCTATGTCATCAACGAGGACGCCGGGCCCTGGCACGGCATCTACGTCTACGTGGGCAGCGGTGGAAGTAAGCCCGCGCGGGGAACCCAGGTCCAGGTCACTGGAGCCATCACCGAGTATCAGGGAATGACCGAGTTCTCCTACCCCACCCGCGTCATCCAGATGGGGCCGGGGCCGGACGTCTGCACGCCCACCCAGGTCACCGCCATGCAGGTGCCCTACAACAACCCGGCGCTGGCCGAACCCTACGAGGGCACCATCGTGGAGTACCGCAACATCACCATCACCTCGGTCGGCACCTACTCCGCCCTCTTTGTGGACGAATCGGGCGGGACCGGGGCCATCTCCCGGTCCTCCAGCGACGTCTACGTCCCCAGCCTGAGGGTGGGCCAGCGGTACGAGTACGTTCGGGGGGCCCTGTTGCCCTACTGGGCATCCGAATACCGGGTCTGGCTGGCCTCCGCCGACGACATCCGGCCCCTGGACCTCACCCCGCCCACCGTCACCGCCACCGACCCGGCGGCCGGCGCGACGGGTGTCAACCCCCACCGGCCCCTCCGCGCCACCTTCAGCGAGCCGGTCAGCCCCACCACCGTCACCACCGCCTCCTTCCGGCTCCAGGGCCCGTCCGGGCCGGTCGCCGGCACCGTCGCCTACGACCCCGCCACCTACCAGGCCACCTTCGCGCCGGACGCGCCCCTGGCGCCCGGCGCGCTCCACACCGCCACCCTCACCGCCGACATCCGCGACCGGGTGGGCAACCCGCTGGTCCCCTACACCTGGACCTTCACCACCGGCCCGCTGGATACGGAGCCGCCGGCCGTCGTCGCCCGCGCCCCGGCGCCGGAGGCAACGGGCGTCCCCCTGAGCGCGGACGTCGTCATCACCTTCAGCGAGGAACTGAAGCCCGAGACCGTCGCGGCGGCCAACTTCACCCTCACCGGCCCCTACGGCGCCGTCCCCTGGGAGGGCCTGACCTACGCCCCTGCCACCTACCGGGTCACCCTCAACCCGCGCGGCCTGCTCCTGCCCACCGCCCGCTACACCGTCACCATTGGCGCAGCCGTCACCGACTGGGCCGGGAACCCCGTCGCGGAGGCCGACCGAACCTGGGCCTTCACCACCCAGGTGGAGCCGCCCATGTTCGTCTACCACGGCGACCTGCACAACCACACCTCCTACTCCGACGGCTCCCTCACCCCCTCCGACGCCTTCACCCGCGCCATCGCCGCCGGGCTGGACTTCCTCGCCGTCACGGACCACTCCTACGCCATAGACGATGCTGAATGGGCCGACACGCTGACCCAGGCCAACGGTTTCACCCAGGACGGCGTCTTCGTCGCCCTGCGCGGCTTTGAGTACACCCAGGGCGCCGAGGGCCACATCAACGTCTACAACACCGTCCGCCACGCCACCCGCAGCCAGGTGGCGGGTTGCGCGTACTGCGACTACACCCCCAACCTGGAGCCGGGGGTCACCGTGGAGGGCTTCTACCGCTGGCTGGCCGTCACCGGCACCCAGGCCGTGGACGACGCCGGCGTGGTGATGCAGTTCAACCACCCCGGCTGGATCAACTTCAACGACTGGGCCTACCACCCCGAAGTGGAAGACCTGGCCGAACTGGAGGAGGTCGGCAACGGCTGGGGCGCCTCCTACGTCTTCTCCTGGGACGAGTGGGTCCGTTCCCTGGACTACGGCTGGAAAGTCGGCGCCACGAACAACTCCGACAACCACACCGCCGAGTGGGGGACCGTCACCGACCACCGGACCGGGGTGGTGATGCCAGCGCTCACCAAGCGGGACCTGCTGGACGCCCTGCGGGCCCGCCGGACCTTCGCCACCGAGGATAAAAACGCCGCTCTGTACTTCAAGGCCAACGGCTACTGGATGGGCAGCGAAGTCCCCAACACCGGCGAGATGCTCTTCCAGGTCTACGGCGGCGACCCCGACGGCGAGCCGACGGCGCGGGTGGAACTGGTCACCGCGCAGGGCCGGGTGGTGACGTCCACCCAACCCAACACCGCGTCCATCACCTGGACCTTCTCGTTGACGGTCGGCCCGGGCGTCCACTACTACTTCGTCCGGGCCACCCAGGCCGACGGCGACCGCATCGTCGCCTCGCCGGTCTGGACTCTGGGCGACGAGGACCTGCGGGTCACCGACCTGACCGTCCAGCCGGCCATCCCGACGGTCTACAACCCCAGCCTCTTCACCGCGCGGGTGACCAACCGGGGGCCGGAGACCCGTACCCTCACCGTCACCTTCACGGCCAACGGCACCCCCATCGGCGAGGTTCCGGTCACCGTCCCGGCCTGCGCCTCCGGCCCCTGCCCGGACGCGTACGCGCAGGTCTCCTACCAGGCCCCGAGGGCGGGCCCCCTCACCGTCACCGCCGCGCTCGTCGGCGCCCCGGCGACGGACAACCCGGACGACAACGTCCGCTCCCTCTCGCTGACGGTGACCGACGAGAAGGTGCCCCTCATCCTGATAGACGCCGGGCACCACAACATCGGCGTGGACCCGCGCGGGAGCCGCGCCTTCGTGAACGACCTGGTCGCCCACGGCTACAACGTCCTCTTCAACCTGGACAATCTGACCGCCGCCGACCTGAACACCGAAACAGTCAAACTGCTCATTCTCAACGCCTACGGGCCCGACCAACTGACAGAGTCTGAGATTCCGGCGATTGCTGACTTCGTCGCCGCCGGGGGCAACCTCTGGCTGAACGGCATGTCCGACTACACCGGCAAAGTCTGGTGGGCCTACAGCGTCGCCGGCCGGATGAACGAACTGGTTTCAGCCATAGAGACCCGCACCGGCGTGACGGTCCCCGTCCGCTTCAACGATGACGAAGTCCTGGACGGGAACGACAACAACGGCTACCCGTGGGGCGTCCAGTGGCACGTCTTCCCGGTCAGCCCGACGACGGGCATCGGGATGAACGTCCTGCGGATTCAGTCCTGGTCGGTGGCCTCGCTGGTGGACCAGAACCGGCAGGCGCTGACGGCCCAGGACCTGGGTGGGAACGGGCATCTCTTCGTCGTCGGCGACCTGGACTCCGGCAGCGGCACCTACGGCTATCCCAACCGGACCCACAACACCGACGCCGACCACGAAGGCGACGCGTATATCTATGGGGCGACCGAACTGGTCCCGGCGGCGGCGGGCTACGACATCCCCGGCCCGGCGGGCCGCCTCTTCTTCTACGGCGATTCCAACGACCCCTTCAACATCTTCGCCTACGGCGCGGGCGACGGGCGCCAGAACGAACTCTTCAACCTGGAGACGGTGATGTGGCTTCTGGGCGAGCCGCTCCAGAGGAAGACGGTCGCCGAGGCCCGCTATGACCCCGAGGGGGACGATACGCCTGTCCACCTGCACCGGCTGGTCTGGGTGGAGGGCTTCGTCACCGCCGCCTACGGCGAATTCTTTGACGTCCTCACCGTCCAGGACGACACCGGCGGCATCACCGTCTTCGCGCCGGCGGGGACGGCCTCCGGCGCGGTGGGGAGCATGCCCGTCCGGGGCGACTGCGTCCGGGTGGTGGGGACGGTGGACGTCTACCAGGGGGATACGGAGCTCCAGTTCTTTGAGAGCGAGCAGGTGCGGGTGCTGACGCCGACCTGTGTCCTCAGCCCGGCGCTGGCAGTGACGGGGAGCGTCCCGCTGCCGCTGCGGACGGTCAGCGCGACGCTGGAGGCCTATGAGGGGTGGCTGGCGGTGGTCAGCGGCACGGTGACGGCGGTCTCGGCGGACCGGAGCGCCATCTGGGTGGACGACGGGAGCGGGCCCGTACGGGCCTTCCTGGACGGCTACAACGGGACCTGGGAGGGAATAGAGCCCCTGGACCGGGTGCTGGTAGCGGGTCTGGTCTCCGAGGACTACGATGGCTCCCGCCTGCGGGTGCGCAACTACCGGATGCACCCCGACCGTCCGGATGATCTGGTCGTGCTGGCCCCGGCGCGGCGGGTGTATCTGCCGGTGGTGTGGCGGTAGCCACACCCCACCCCGCCGCCTACGGATGAGGGAGGGTTTTTGTGGCGGCGGCCGGAGGCCGCCGCCACAAAAACCCTCTTTTTCCCTTCCCCTCGCCTCAGCTTTGGCCTTTTTGCCCAAAGTCTTCCTGGATAGGCCTCCAACCGCTTCCAAAGCATAAAAGAAAGATTATTTTTCACTGCGGCGGCTTCGCCGCCGCAGTGAAAAATATTTTCTTTTTGTTCTTCTGGCCGGGCAGGAGGCCATTTTGGGCGATTTTCTAACCTCCTCCCCCGAAAAAGCCAAACTTCAGGAGAGGGGGAGGGGCCAGGGGAGGGGGTGAGGCCCCTCACCCTACCCCCAGCGGCTTCGCCGCTACCCCCTCCCCTCTCCTGACCTTTGGTCAGGAGAGGGGAGGGGGTCAGGGGGAGGGGTGAGAAGCGCAGGCCGTCCTTGTTGCGAACGAAGTGAAGCAACCTGGCCGGAGGCCCAGAGAGGCCGACTTCAGTCGGTGCCGATGGGAAATCGGCCCGCCTGGGCGCTCCCGCGCCGGGCGTCAACCTGCGTTAGTCGGCTTCCGGGGAGGGGGCGGCGCAGCCGCCGAAGGGGGGAAGGGTGGGGCGTTTGACTTTTTCGGCCAGAGTGCTATAATATGCCACTACTACATACAACCGATAATATCTATCTCACCGCTTGGTTCGCTCGTAGTACCCGCACATCCTTTTCTTGGAGGTGAAAGATGCGACGAAACTGGGCGGTTCTTTTTTTGCTGGTTTCCCTCATCGCCCTGGCCGGGCCATTCCCGGCCCGGGCTCAGGAAGGGTCGGGGTTGCTTCTCTTCTGCGATTACCCGGCCCGGGTCGCCGAACTGGGTGAGACAGTCACCTTCAACCTCACCCTCCGGCTCACGGCCTCCACGCCTCAGATTGTCTACCTGGACCTCCAGGGGCTTCCGGAGGGGTGGGAGGCGACCTTCCGGGGCGGCGGCAATGTGGTGCGCGCCGTCCACGTGGAGCCGGAGAAGGACGCCTCCGTCAGCCTGCGGGTGGTGGTGCCGGCGAACGCCTCCGGCGATACCTACCGCTGGACAGTGATCGCTCGCGGAGAAACGGTATCGGCGGCGTTCCCGCTGGAACTGACGGTGGCGGCCAAACTGCCTGCCCGCCTCAGCCTCTCAGTGGACCTGCCCACTCTGCGGGGGTCAGCCACCACCACCTTCCGCTACGACGCCACCTTGAAGAACGAGGGGGACGAAGAGACCACCGTCAATCTCCAGGCCAGCGCACCGCAGGGCTTCCTGGTCTCCTTCCGGTACATGGGCCAGGACGTGACCAGCCTGCCGGTCGGGGCCAACGAGTCCAAACGGATCAGCATTGAGGCCCGGGCCTACGCCCAGATTCCGGCCGGGACCTATCCCATTGAGGTGGTCGCTGTGGGCGGGGAGAGTCAGGCCAGTGTCTCCCTCGTCGCCGAGGTGACGGGGCAGCCGGACCTGACCATCCGCACGCCCGATGAGCGGCTCTCCACCCAGGTCTACACTGGAAAGGAAACACCTATCCAGTTGCTGGTCCAGAACACCGGCTCCGCGCCGGCCCTCAACGTGGAACTCTCCGCCAGTCCGCCCTCCGGCTGGTCGGTCCGCTTTGAGCCGGAGCGGATTCCGGAAATCCCCGCCGGCCAGCAGGTGGAGATCACCATGCACGTCAAGCCCGCCGATAAGGCCGTGGCCGGCGACTATATGCTCACCGTCCGGGCCCGGCCACAGGACGGCGGCTACGAATCGGCGGACTTCCGCATCACCGTGCTCACCTCCACCCTGTGGGGAGTGGCCGGGATTGCCCTCATTGCCGTCGCGATTCTGGTGGTCGCCTGGGCCGTGATGCGCTTCGGGCGCCGGTAGATTCCTCACCCCTCCCCCGCCGCCTTCGGCGGGGGAGGGGTGAGGGAAGGAGGGCCTATGGACGAACCGGTCATCCAGACACGGGAACTGACCAAGCGCTACGGCGATTTCGTCGCCGTGGACCGCCTGAACCTGGTGGTGGAGCCGGGCGAGGTCTTCGGCCTTCTGGGGCCCAACGGGTCGGGCAAGACGACGACCATCCTGATGCTCCTGGGGCTGACGGAGCCTACTTCGGGGACGGTACGGGTGCTGGGCCTGGACCCGGCCCGGCAGCCGCTGAGCGTCAAATCCCGCGTCGGCTACATCCCCGACCAGGTCGGTTTCTACGACGACCTGACGGCCCGGGAGAACCTCATCTACATCGCCAAACTGAACGGCATTCCCCGGGAGGAAGCGTACCGGCGGATAGACGAGGCGCTGGAGCGGATGGGCCTGACCGGGGTGGCGGACCACCCGGTGGGCACGTACTCGCGGGGGATGCGCCAGCGGCTGGGCGTGGCGGAAGTCCTCATCAAGCACCCCGCGCTCATCATCCTGGATGAGCCGACGCTGGGGCTGGACCCGGAGGCGGCGCGGGAGTTCCTGAAGACCATCCGCGACCTGAAGGCGCAGGGGATCACGGTTCTGGTGGCATCCCACCTGCTCCATCAGGTCCAGGCCGTCTGCGACCGGGTGGGGCTCTTCCATCGCGGGCGGATGGTCCTGGAGGGGACGGTGGAGGAACTGGCCCGGCAGGTTCTGGGTGGTGGCTACCGGGTCTACGTGGAGGCGACGGGGCCCCAGGCGGCCATCGTGGAGGCCCTCCGCCGTCTGCCCGATGCCACGAAAGCGGAGTTGGCGGGGCCGGAGCGGTATATGGTGGAAGGCCGCCGGGACCTGCGGGGTGAGGTGGCCCGCGCCGTCGTGGAAGCCGGAGGCTCCCTGCGCGCCCTCCAGTTGGAGGAGCCCAGCCTGGATGACGTCTACGCCCGATACTTCCAGGAGGTGGAGCATGGCCGCGAAGGTTGAGGCAGGACGGCTTCCCCGCGAAGGCTCGCCGTGGACCGGGCTCTGGGCGGTGGTGGCCAAAGAAATGGCCGACTACCTCACCGGCGTCCGGATGCTGATTCTGGAGGCACTGATTGTGCTGACCGCCGCTGGCACGGTCTTCATGGCGGCGGAGAACCTGCGCACGACCGTCGGCCAGGACCGCTTCCTTTTCCTGCGGCTGTTCACCGCTCAGCGGGACCCGTTGCCCGCTTTCATCGGGTTTCTGGTCTTCCTGGTGCCGCTGATTGCCATCGCACTGACGTTTGACACCGTCAACGGGGAGTTCAACCGGCGGACCCTCTCCCGCGTGCTGGCCCAGCCCATCTACCGGGACGCGCTGCTCTTCGGCAAGTTCCTGGCGGGCCTGTTCACACTGACCCTGGTGCTGACGGCCATCTGGCTGCTGGTCTTCGGGATGGGGCTGGTGCGGCTGGGCATCCCGCCGGGAGGCGAAGAGGTGGCCCGGACTCTCCTCTTTCTGCTGGCGACGGTCTTCTACGGCGGCGTCTGGCTGGCGCTGGCGCTTCTCTTCTCGGTCCGATTCCGGCAACCGGCCACGGCGGCCCTGGCCTCCATCGCCGTCTGGCTCTTTTTCACCGTCTTCTGGGGCATGATTGCCCAGGGGCTGGCGCAGGTTCTGATGCCAATGCGGTACGGGCTGGTGCAGGAGGTTCTGGCCCAGGACCAGGTCGCGCGGGCCCTGGCTCGCCTGTCACCCATCACCCTCTACAGCGAGGTGATGATGGCGCTCCTGTATCCCTCCCTGCGGGCCTTCGGGCTGGTAGGTGTGTTGCTGCAATTTCAGGAGGGGGTGATTCTGGGGGCTCCGTTGCCGCTGGGCCAGAGTCTGCTGCTGGCCTGGCCGCAGTTGACGGGAATGGTAGCCATCACGGTGCTCCTGTTCGCTATCAGTTATATTTCCTTCCAGCGGCAGGAAATCCGGGCGTAGGGGCGCGTCTATCCGGAGGGGAGATAAGGATGGCGGCGGCAGAGCCGCCGCCATCGTTTTCTGTAGGGAGCAGGGGCAAGCCCTGCCCGGGTTCCTCACCCCACCCCCCGACCCCCTCGGGGTGGCGGCGCAGCCGCCGGGGGAGGGGTGGGGCCGTAGGGGCAACCCCTGCGGTTGCCCCCCGGCAATTTTCACGGCGTCTGGATCAGTACCCCACCCGGACCGATGACCTGGACGGTCCACGGCCCGCCGCCGGCGCCGCCGACGGCGCGGAATGGCCGTCCCGGACCTATCTCAGCCACCCAGCGGGCCGCTTCTTCGCCCCCTCGCCGCAGGACCACCGTCACCGTCATCGGCCGGACCGTCTCCACCGCCACCTCCGCCCCGCCCCCCAGCGGGGTCACCCGCACTGCCCCTTCGGCGTTCGCCCAGGTGTAGCCCCCCATTCCGCTCACCGCGTACCAGTACTCGGTCCAACTCACGCTCTGGCCCGGGCCGAGCGTCGCATAGTCCCAGAACGTGGCCGTCAGCCCGCCCCAGAGTTCAAAGTACCGGCTGCCGTCATCGGTCCACAGGTCGGGGGGCAGGTCCCCCAGGCAGAAGATTTTCACCCCCCGGATGGACGAGGGGGCCACCCGCACAACCCCCTGGTCGGCCTGCAGGTCGTAGGCGCCGGCGAAGCCCGCATCAGCGGCCTGAGGCGCAAAGACCCCCAGGTACGAGTGCCACTCCCCGTAGCGGCGGAAATCCCGCCCGTTGTGCACCGGCCATGCCATCCGTCCGCCCGGACCGGGCAGCGAGCCGTCCCCGGTGGAATGGACGATGACTTCGGAGACCGGCAGGACGAAGGTCAGGTCGCCGGACGGGGCATTGAAGTCGGAGAGAGTCAGCATCCCGTTGGCCCAGAACTGGAATTGCCGCGCCTCCGCGGTGGGGTTAGAGATGCGCGGGGAGATGACCACCCGGCTCGTGCCCCGCTCCAGCCGCACCGGGACCTCCACCGCCATCCCGGTCCGGTCGTCCACACCCCGCAGATAGACCCCGTCCCCCATCAGCCGGTACTCCCACGGGCGGTACTCTATCAGCCCGTGCTCCTCGGTTGGGAAGGCCCATTCCATCCCGCCGGTCGCCAGCCACCAGCCCCGGTAGCCCCAGTGGGTGGGCTTGATCGCCGGGTTGGCGTAGAAGAGTTGCCGCCCGGTCGTCCGGTCAGTCCAGCGGAGAATCCGGCCCCCCAGGTCGGGGAGCACGACCAGTTGGACGTAGTCATTCTGGATGAAGACAGCGCGGTAGGAGCGGGGGGCCGGTCCGCCCACGGCCCCGAAATCCAGCCGGGGGTGGGGATAGATGGGGTCGTCGGGGGCGGTGGGGACCAGCGCCCGCTCCCAGTCGGAGGCGTTCAGCGTGACCGTCCCCTCCCAGACGGCGACCGGGCCGGAAGGGGGGACCGTCGGGGGCGGCGGGGGTGTCGGGGAGGACGGGAGTGGCGGCGCAGGGGACGGGGTCGGGGAAGGAGAAGCGGGGGTGGGAGGAGCCGTACGGGTAGCCGTCAGGGGCAGTTCGGTGGGGAGAGGAGACGGAACGGCCGCTGAGGGAGGGGGCGTCCCTTCCGGAGATACCAGGAGGGAAGGGACGGCGACCGTCCCAACGAGAGGTTCGGGGGACGGCTGCAGCCCCCCGGGCGGGGGGAGACCCGGCAGTCGGCAGGCCAGCAGCGAGAGGCCCAGGAGGAGAAGGATGATCGGTACGGCCCTCCGGTTGGCCATCGCACCGTCACAACGAGGAACAGGGCCGGCCGGCCGAATCCAGGTAGATGACCATCTCCAGCCGGGTGCCCACGCCGACGGTGGACTCCAGGCGCATCTCGTCCGTACAGTTCTGGATGTTGGGGAGGCCCATCCCGGCGCCGAAGCCCATCTCCCGCACCCACTCCGGGGCGGTGGAGAACCCTGGCTCCATCGCTTTCTGGATGTCCGGGATGCCGGGACCCTGGTCCACTGCTACCAGGTACACCTGTTTGGGGTCCACCTCGGCGATCAGTTCCCCGCCGTCGGTGTAGATGACGATGTTCATCTCGGCCTCGTAGGCGGCGATGGCGACCCGGCGGACGATGGGGGGGGGGATTCCCAGGCGGGAGAGCGTTTTTTTGAGACGGCTGGAGGCCTCCCCCGCGTGCTCAAAGTCCCCTCCCGTCACATAGTAGCGGAAGCGGAGGGTCACCTGATCGGCCAGGATGTCCTCAAAGATGTGGCTGGCGCGATAGCGCCGGACTTCCTCTTCGTGGTACTCCACTTCCAACTGGCGCAGGAGGGCCCGGACGATGTCCCCCTGCACCAGAATCCCCACCAGGTTCCCCTGCCGGTTGATGACCGGGAAGCGGCCGTAGCCGAGGCGGGAAAATTTGCCAACGGCATGGACAAGGGGCTCGTCGTCGTAGAGAGTGACCGGGTTGGGGGTCATCTTCTCGCCGACGGTCGCGTGCAACTCTCCGGCCGCCAGGGCTTTGATCAGGTCCTCTAGGCTGATGATGCCGACCATCCGTCCTTCCTGCACCACCGGCGTGCCGGAGATACGGTTAACGCGCAGGACTTCCCGGAACTCGGCGATGGTGGTCTGCGGGGTGACGGTGATGAGGCGGGTAGTCATCGCGTCCCGCACCCGCAGTTCGTAGACCAGTTCCTGGAGCCGGGTGACTTCCCGCTTTTGTTGTGCAGAAAGAGGGGTGCTCACCGAACGGACCTGCCTACTCTTCGCCGAAGAATTCCCGCCAGCGTTTCAGACTGCTTTCAAAGAGGCCGCAACTGGGGAGCCCCGCCTTGTAGAGCCGGCCGCAGGTTTCAAACATGGTGTGCTTGGAGGCCAGCAGGGCGATGCCTTTCTCCTCCGCCAGCGCGATGGTCTCCGGCGGGGGAATCTTCCCCCGCACGAAGACAACGGCCTGGATGCCGGCCATCTCCGCCGTCCGCACCACCTGCGGGTTGGTCAGGCCGGACATCAGAAGGGTTCCCTCGTGGGTGAAGGCCAGAACGTCGCTCATCAGGTCGGCGCCGCACCCCATCTTGACCTCCAGGTCCAGATCCGTGTTGCGGGTGAGGACTTTGCCATCAATCAACCGGAGCACTTCTCGGAGTTTCATTGCGCCTTTCCCCTCCTGGTCGCGGGTGGGTTTGGGGATAAGTATAGCACAGGTGCAACAAAAATGCCAACTTTTGACTTTCGGCCAGAATGTGGTATCTTCTCCTTATCGGAGGAGAAGCGAATGGAAGCCAGGAAGATTCGTTGGGGCGGGGCCCTCGCGACTGGAGGGATCGCTCTGCTGATGCTTTTCCTCGTCATCGGGATGCTCAGCCAGGAGGCAACTCCGGTTGCCCCGCCGGTTCCTTCGGCCCCTCCGTCCCCTGCAGACCCGCCGGTGGCCCTGGTGGAAGGCCAGCCCATCGGCCGGAACTTCTGGGCGGAGGCGGTGCTGGTGGACTGGGCGATGAGCCGACTGGCGGGCGTCCTGGCCCCTTCGCCGGAGGAGACGCTGGAGCGGCTCATCAACGAGGTACTGGTCCTGCGCGCTGCACCGCAGCCGACGCCAGGCCGGGATGAGGTGGAGGCCCAGATTGCGGCCCTGGAGCAGACGTGGGGCGTCACCGACGAGCAGGTGACGGCCGCCCTGGGCGAGGTCGGGTTAAACCGGGATTCCCTGGAACGGGCCGTTGCCCGTCTCCTGACGGTCCAGCGGGCCCAGGCGGCGCTGGAGGCCCAAGGGACGCCGATTTCGGAGTGGCTCTCTCAGGAGCGAGCCCGGGCTCAGGTGATTATTTACCGCGAACAGATGCGCGTCTCGTTCCGGTTTCCCACCCCTGCGGTCACTCCCACACCCGAATTTGTCCAGGCCCCGAACTTCACGCTGGAGCAGGCGGGGGGTGGCTCTCTCACCCTCTCCGACCTGATGAGGCAGGGGCCGGTGGTCCTGGTGTTCTTCCAGCGGTGCGGCTGAGGGCCGGACCGGACGCAACTCGTGGAGTTGCGGGACCGATACGGAGAATTCCAGGCCCGGGGGGCGGAAGTGGTCGCTCTGGCGGTGGCGTCGCCGGAGGCGGTGGAGGGGGTGCGGGCGTCCATCGGTGCCCCCTTCCCCATGCTGGCTGACCCGGACCATCGGGCCGCCGAGATGTATGGGGTATATAACCTTCTCGGGGACGGGCTGGCCGCGCCAGCGGTCTTTGTGCTGAAAGAGGGGGCCATCCGCTGGTCCTACGTGGGCCAGAACCCCGCAGACCGTCCTCCGGTGACGGAGATTCTGGCCCATCTGGAGTGAGGGCTGGTCTGAAAAGTCGCTTGTAGTGAGGCGCGGAACGAAGGGGAGTGCCGTTTGTAGGAAGGCACGGAACAAAGGGGAGTGCCGTTTTGGCTCACCAAAACGCCCCTCTGCTTTGCCCTGGCGCGAGCGCCTTCGGCCGCACCGCGAGCGGCTGCTTCGCTGCGCTTGCAGTGACAACCCCCCGGGCCGGGCCTCGGGGCGAGGCCTGGCCGCCTGGCGGCGCGTGGCGCTTGTGGCCGACGGGGGTTGGTGGGCGGCGGCAAAGCCGCCGCCCACCAACCCCACCTTTTCATCCTCTTACTCAGATTGGGGAGTAGCACTGCATTGAATCGGGGTAAAGCGTAGGGCGGGCTGAAAGCTCGCCCTATTTGGGGACAGCCTGGAAAGGCTGTCCCACATTTGGGGGTTCTTGCACCTGTTAGAGCGCCACCACGATTTCCTGCAGACCTACCGATTGGGGCGACTTGACAATCAACGAATTTCGTGGTAATTTGACAACAGTTTTCCACAACAACCTCCATATCAAGGAGCAAAAGGATGGCGGAGAAAACCCGTACAGACCGCATTGTGGAACGTCTGCGCAACCTCCAGATGAGCACTCCCGATATTGAGGCTTCCTCTCTCGTCAGTGTGGATGGTTTGGCTATTGCCTCTGCCCTCCCTGCCGGTGTGGAGGAAGACCGGGTTGCGGCAATGTCGGCCGCCATGCTCTCCCTGGGCGAACGCATCGCCAGCGAACTGGGGCGGGGCGCCCTGGATGAGGTATACGTGAAAGGCGAGCGGGGGTATGTCATCCTCACCGCGGTCGGCGAGGACGCGGTCCTCACCGTAATGGCCCGCGCAGGCGCCAAATTAGGGCTGGTCTTTCTGGAGATGCGGCGCGCGGCCGAAGAATTGGCCGACGCCCTGTAGGCCAGGGAAGGAGGCACACCGTGAAACGAATCCCACCCAGCGGCTATTACTACCCCAACAAACTGGCCCGGATCTACATTATGGCCATTGAGGAAGTGATGGGCAAGAACGGCCTGAACGCCATCCTGAACCTGGCCGGTCTTTCTCACCTGATTGATAACTATCCCCCGGATAACTTTAACAAAGAGTTTGATTTTGCTGACTTCTCGGCGCTGAACATGGCGCTGGAGGAGATGTATGGGCCGCGCGGGAGCCGGGGACTGGAACTTCGGGCCGGACGCGCGGCGTTCACCCTGGGGCTTCCGGGCTTTGGCCCCCTGGTCGGCATGGGAGACCTGGCCTTTCGGGCGCTCCCGCTGAGTGCCAAATTGAAGGTTGGACTTCCCGCACTGGCCCAGATTTTCACTCAGTTCAGCGACCAGGTCAGCAAGGTGGAGGATAAGGGGGAGTACTACACCTACACGATGGAACCCTGTCCGGTCTGCTGGGGCCGTCACTCGGATCGCCCCATCTGCTTTGCTGGAATGGGGGTTATAGAGGAGGGCCTCCATTGGGTCAGCGGGGGCAAGAAATTCCGTATAGATGAAATTGACTGTGTTGCCATGGGAGGCAAAGTTTGCACGTACGCCATTTATAAAGAACCCATTGGCTGACCAAGATTGGGGGCAGGCATGTCGCAGCAGATTCTCATCGTAGAAGACGAGCCGAACACCGCCGAAATGCTGGCCTCATACTTTCAGATTCAGGGGTATGAGGTAAGCGTATGCGGCTGGGGCAAAGAGGCACTGAACTTCGTCCAGCACACCCTGCCCGATCTCATCATCCTGGACATCCGTTTGCCGGACGTGGACGGTTATGAGGTCTGCCGTCAACTGCGCAGCCATCGCCGGACGGCCCAGATACCGATTCTCTTTCTGACAGAGAAACGGGAGCGGATTGACCGGCTGGCCGGCCTGGAATTGGGGGCTGTGGACTACGTCACCAAGCCCTTTGACATCCAGGAACTGCGCCTGCGAGTGCGGAACATCCTCCGTCGGGCGCAGATGCAATCGGTCATCCATCCGATCACGGAACTCCCGTATGCCAGCCTGGTGGAGGACCGTCTCAATCAACTGCTGGGAGAAAAAGGTTGGGTCGTGACGGCCATCGCACTGGACGGGCTGGAGGCCTTTGCGGATGCCTACGGATTCGTGGCCCGGGATGACGTCCTGAGAGCCATCGCCCTGATGGTCCGCCATGCCGCTGAAGAGGAAGGGGGAAAGGACACCTTCGTCGGCCAGTTGGATGACACGTCGTTTTTCGCCATCACCGGACTGGAGCAGGCCCCGCGGGTATATGAACGTTTGAGCCATCGCTTGCGAGAGACACTGGCGCTCTTTTACCCCCGGGAGGATTGGGAAGCCATGCGAGATGGGGCGGAGTCCTCGGTCCCTCGCCTGATCATCCGCATAGGTACCCTGGCTGCCGGCCCCTCGTACCCCGGTGTTGGGAAACTACGGGAAGCCATCTATCGGTCGCTGCAACCAATCCGATAGCAGTACTCCTGTATGACGGCCTTTCCAGGCCATCCGGACGGGCTGAAAAGCCCAATGGCACGAACTTTTTCGGCGCGCTGGCCTCACCCCTCCCCCAAGCGCAGCGATGGGGAGGGGGCAAATGTTAGCACCATTGGGCTGAAAAGCCCGTGCTACCGGTGAATTTCGTAACTCCTCTCAGATCAAGCGGGGAACGTCGGGGAGTCGGATGCGTTCTCCTGGCTTTTGGGGGCGGGTGGCGATGCTACCCGCCCCAATTTCCTCCAATGGGATGCATGGATGCGTATTACAGTCGTTCTTCCAACCTACAACGAAGCGGAAAATATCGGCCCGATGGTGGAGGCTCTGTTGGGCCTGAATGTCCCCAACCTGGGTATTCTGGTCGTGGATGACGAGTCGCCCGACGGTACGGGAGAAATTGCTGAGCGTCTGGCGACCGAGCACCCGGGCCAGGTGTCCGTCTTTCACCGCACCGGCCCGCGCGGGCTGGGGCGGGCCTACATTGCAGGCTTCGGGAGGGCCCTGGCGGATGGGGCCGACGTCGTCGTCCAGATGGACTGCGACTTCTCCCACAACCCCGCCGACGTCCCCCGGCTCCTGGCCCATATCCCCGACTACGACGTGGTCATTGGCTCCCGCTACGTCCCCGGCGGCGGGACGGCGGAGGATTGGGGCTGGGAACGGCGGCTGCTTTCCTGGTGGGGCAACTTCTATGCCCGCGCGATTCTCGGCTCCCGCATCCACGACATCACCGGTGGATTTCGCGCCTGGCGGCGGGAGACGCTGGAGGGGATGGACCTGAGCCGGGTCCGGGCTCAGGGGTATATTTTCCAGGTGGAGATGGCCTACATCTGCGAGCGGATGGGATACCGAATCCTGGAGGTCCCCATTCGTTTTGAGGAACGGCGAAAAGGGCGTTCCAAGATGAGCCTGCGGGTGCAGATAGAGGCCGCCCTGCGGGTCTGGCAGGTCTGCTGGCGCTATCGGAATCTGGGAGACGCCGATCAACGCAGATTCTCTCAGGGATGCGAATGAACGAGGCAAAGCGCGGGTTTTCCGACCGGTTTCCTGGAGCGTTGTGCGTTGCCTTACTGATGCTCCTGCCCCTGGTGCTCTTTGCACCGGTGGTCTGCGGCCCCAAAACCCTTATCCCCGCCGACGCGCTCTTCCTCTTTGAGCCCTTTCGCTCCGCCGCCGCCCAAATGGGCGTGAGCGTCCCCCAGAACCCGCTCCTGGCCGACCTGATTCTGGAGAACTACGCCTGGAAGCGGTTGCTCCTGCAGGCCCTCCGCTATCGGGAACTCCCCCTCTGGGACCCGTACATCTTCGCCGGGCATCCCTTTCTGGCGAACGGTCAGCACTCCGGCCTCTACCCGCTGAGCATCGTTTTCTACATCCTCCCTCTCTGGCGCGCCTACGGGGTCTTCATCTGGCTCCAACTGGGGCTGGCGGGGGTTTGGACCTATCTCTTCGCCCGCACGCTGGGCGCGGGGCGGCTGGGGAGCCTCATCGCCGGGATCACTTTCCAGTTCAGCGGCTTTATGGTGGTCTCGGTGGTCCACCCCATGATTGTCGCCGGGGCGTCGTGGCTCCCCTTCATCCTGGCCATGGTGGAGCGGGTCGTCCGGCAGTGGCCCGCGCTGGGCGGCCAGCCTGCCCGTCTTCCCTGGGCGGTCCTGGGAGCCATCGGGCTGGGCTGCCAGATGCTGGCAGGCCACGCCGAGAACACCTACTTTGTCCTGCTGGTGACCGGGGCGTATATCCTGTGGCGGGTGGCCTTTCCTCACCCCTCCCCCAACCCCCTCCCTTCTCCTGACCTCCGGTCAGGAGAGGGGCCGGGGGTGAGGCCAAGGCGGCGGGGGTGGGGTGAGGCCTGGCTCGCCCTGATGCTGGCCCTGGGGCTGGCCCTGGGCGCGGTCCAGTTCATCCCCCTCTACGAGGTGGCCTCCCTGGGCTTCCGGGGCGCCCAGGCCGCGCCGACCCTGCAGCAGGTCCTGGGCTGGGCCTACCCGCCCCGGCGGCTCATCGCCTTCCTGATCCCCAACTTCTTCGGTAACCCCTCTCATCACGCCTACTTTGACCTTTTCCAGTGGCGCACCGTCCCCTTCACCGTCAACGCCGAGGGGCAATCCATCCTCAGCCCGGATTGGGACGTGAAAAACTACGTGGAGGGTGGAGCGTATATGGGATTGCTCCCCCTCTTCCTGGCCGCGCTGGCCGTCTCCCGCCTCATGTTTCACGTATTCCGGAAATCGCGCCCTGCTCCCTGCGGCCTGCGCCCTGTGACCTGTGCCTTTTTCCTCCTGCTTGCCCTTTTCTCCCTGGCCTGCATCTTCGGTACGCCCGTCTATGCGCTGGTCTACGCGCTGCCGTTCCTCCGCCAGTCCCACTCCCCTTTCCGCTGGGTCTTCCCGCTGACCCTCTCGGTGGCGGTCCTGGCGGCCTTCGGGGCCGACTCCCTTCGTAGTGAGCCCTGGAGCGAAGTTCGTAGTGAGCCACGGAGCGAAGCGGAGTGGCGTCCAAAGCGGCACTCCACTGCGTTCCGTGCCTTACTACGAACACAACCCCGGAGCGAAGCGGAAGGGCGTCCAAAAATTCTCCGCCTGCTCCTCCTGAACGCCTCCCCCTCCGCCGCGACCGTTCTGGCCGCGCTGGCCTTCTGGGGCGGGCTGCTCACCCTGTTCGGTCTGGCCGCCAGCCGCATCTTCTTTTCCCGCATAGAGCCGCTGGTGGAGCAGGCTTTCTGGAGCCTGGCCCTGGCCCCTTCCGGCTTCCCCGACCACCGGGCCTTCTACTCCTACGAGTTCCGCTGGATCGCGCTGTTCAGTCTCCTGCTGACGGCTACCGGCGTCGTCCTGCGGGTCCTCACCCCTACCCCCGACCCCCTCCCCTCCCCTGACCCCCGGTCAGGAGAGGGGAGGGGGTGGCGGCGAAGCCGCCGGGGGTGGGGTGAGGCCCGGTGGGGTGAGGCCCTGGCCGTGCTGGTCCTGGTGGCGGACTTCGTCGCCTTCGGCGCGGGCTTCAACCCCGCTGTGGACCCGCAACTGCTGGAGTACACCCCGCCGGTGGTGGAGTTCCTCGGCCAGGATACTTCCCTCTGGCGCTATGCCACCTTCACCCCGCCCGGCACCACCAAGACGATGAACGCCAACTCCGGCATGCTCTACGACCTCCAGACCGTCGCCGGGTACGACTCCATTTTCCCCGCGCAGTACGCCGACTACATGGCGCTCATTGAGCCCCAGGACGAACTCCCGTATAACCGCATCGCCTCCCTGCGGACCTGGTCGGCCCTGGATAGCCCCCTGCTGGATATGCTCAACGTCAAGTATATCCTGACCGAGGTGGAGATTCCCAACCCGGCCAAGTACCGGCTCGTCTACCAGGACCAGGCGGTGCGGGTCTATGAGAACCTGGGGGTCCTGCCCCGCGCGTTCACCCTCCCGGCCGCCGCCGCCGTCTTTGCGGAGGACGCGGCCGAGGCCCTCCGCACCTACGACGTCCACCACTTCGTCGTTCTGGATGCCGCTTGTAGTCAGCCACAGAGTGTCGTTCGTACCGGACTCTGGCGAATCTTCCTATTTGGAGATTTCTGCACGTTTTCAAGAATCGCCAGACTCCAGGTTCGTAGTCAGCCACGGAGCGAAGCGGAGTGGCGTCCTGAACGGCACTCCACTGCGTTTCGTGCCTTACTGCGAACGCAAGCGGAGGGGCGTCCCGCCGACCCCATTCCCCAGACGGTCACCCGCTACACGCTGAATGAGGTCTTTGTGGACGTGTCGGTCTCGGAGCCCGCCTGGCTGGTTCTGGGCGATAGCCACTTCCCCGGCTGGCGGGCCTTCGTCCGCCCCCAGGGGGCCGGCGAGGACGCGGAGCGGGACGTCGCTATCTGCCGGGCCAACGGTAACTTCCGGGCCGTCTACCTGGAGCCGGGGGCCTGGACGGTGCGCTTCAAATATAGCCCCAACAGCGTCAAAATCGGCGCGTTCATCACGTTTATCGCCGGGATGGTCCTCCTGTTCCTGGTGGGCCTCTACCTCTGGCGCTTCTTCTACCGGGAGACGGACGAGGCGGATACCGTCCGGCGGGTGGCGAAAAACTCCCTGGCCCCGATTGTCCTGAACCTCTTCAACCGGGCGGTAGAAATGGCCTTCGCGGCGCTGATGGCCCGCATCCTGGGGCCGGTGGGGAACGGACGCTACGCGACGGCCGTCAACATCTACCTTTGGTTTGACATCATCGCCAACTTCGGGCTGGATATGTACCTGATGCGGGAGGTGGC
>DAOTWL010000239.1:0-12782 GCA_034435875.1 Anaerolineae bacterium | reverse complement strand
CCCGGGAGCGGCTGGGCCCGGAGCCCCGCGCACAGGCGGAGGAGGGGTTCTTCCGGGCGATGCGAGCACTGGGCTCATCGGCCTATTCGGAGTTTGATAAAGGGGGACTGGAGGCCCTGCTGGCCCGGCGGATGATTCGGGACCTGGTGCGGGCCGCCAGGATGCGGGATGACCGGGAAGGGAGCATTCTGCGCTTCCATGCGGGTTGGCTCCTCCGGGTCTTCGGCGACCTGGAGGGGGCGATGGGGCTCTACCGGGAGTCGCTGGCGATCAAGGAATCGCTGGGCGACCTTCGGGGCAAAGCGGCCACGCTGGCGATGATGGGGCAGGTCCTGATCGCCCGGGGGCAGGCCCTGGAGGGAGTACGGGCGCTCCGGCAGGCACTGGAGATTCTGGCCGGGATGGGCGCGCGAGCGGACGCGGAGCAGGTGGCGGGGATTCTATCTCAGATTCGGCAGGCGCTGGGGGCCGCGGCCTTTGATGCGCTCTGGGAGGCGGCGGGGAGGAGTGAAGCGTGAAGGAGTGAAACGTGAAGCGGGAAACGTGAAGGCGTGAAACGTGAGGGCGTGGGGCGAATGAGGGAATACGCAATCCGCAATCCGGGCACATGACGGAACACGCAACCCGCAGCACGGCGGACGTCGTCATCATCGGCGCCGGGGTCATCGGCTGCAGCACTGCCTACCACCTGGCCCGTCTGGGCATCTCCGACGTCGTCGTCCTGGAGCAGGAGGAGGTGGGGAGCGGCACGTCCGGCAAATCGGCGGCCATGCTCAGCTCCCACTCCTGCGATGACGACTGGGGCCTGCGTCTGATCCGCTATTCCTGCGCCCGCTACATGCAGTTTGAGGACGAAGTCGGCGTGCCCTGCGGGTTTCGCCGCACCGGGTGGCTGAGCATCGCCGACGCGGCGGGAGCGCACGCGGTGGAGCGGAAAATCGGGCTCCTGAGGCGCTACGGCCTGCCGGTGGAGGTCCTCTCCCCGGATGACATCTGCCGCCACTACCCCGAAATGCGGACGGAGGACCTGGCCCTGGGCGCATACACGTCGGAGGACGGCACGCTGGACCCGCACAGCGTTATGTGGGGCTACCTGGCGCGGGCGCGGGAGAAGGGGGTGAGGCTCTTCCGGGGGGTGCGCGCCGTGGGCCTGCGGGTCCGGCAGGGCCGGGTGGAGGGTGTGGAGACGACGGCGGGCTTCCTGGCGACCCGGCGGGTCGTCAACGCGGCCGGCCCCTGGGCGCCGGAGGTGGGCCGCTGGGCGGGGGTGGAGATACCGATTCTGAACCGTGCCCGCTGCATCTGGGTCACCGGCCCGTTCCCGCTCATCCCGTCCGACCGACCCTTTGTGGACGACGTCGGGCGGGAGTGGTACTTCCGGCCCGAGGGCCCGGGGCTCCTCATCGGCATGGGCGTCGTACCGGTGGACCGGCTGGAGGTGGACCTCAGCCGTCAGTTGCTCCCGGAGATGATAGAGGTCGCCACTCACCGGGTGCCGCTGCTGGAGCGGGCCGCTATCCTCACCTCGTGGACCGGCGTCCGACCGCTCACGCCCGACGGCCTGCCCATTATCGGCCCGGCGCCTTCGCCGGAGGGACTGCTGCTGAACGTCGGCTGGGGCGGCATGGGGCTGATGCAGGCCCCCGTGGCCGGCCAACTGCTGGCGGAGTACGTCGCCTTCGGCCGCCCGCTCACCTTCCCGGACGCCACCGCCCTGGAAATTCGGCGCTTCTAAACCGCACCCTGCCTCCTGCCTCTTGCTTCCTGCCTCCTGCCTCTTGCTTCCTGCCTCCTGCTTCTTGCATTCCTGCTTCATCCGACTAAAATATGGAACATAGAACACGCAATACCGAACACGGAGCATGCCCATGAAGCGAATCCTTTTCCCAGTCTTCCTGCTCCTGCTCCTGGGGGCCTGCACGATGCCGCCGCCGACGGGCCCGGCGCAGAGCGCGCCGTCGCCCACGCCGCCTGCGCCCACTGCCCCGTCGCCCACCCCCACGCCGGAGCGCCCGCTGGCCGCGCGGGTCAACGGCCAGCCCATTTACCTGGTGGACTACGAGCGGCAGGTGGCCCAGTACCAGGACGCGCTGGCCGCCTCCGGTGTGGACATCGCCAGTCCCGAAGGACAGGAGCGGCTCCGCCGGATGCGGGTGCAGATTCTGGAGTGGGTGATAGAACAGGCCCTCATAGAACAGGCCGCCGCCGGAATGGGCATCACCGTCAGCGATGAAGAGGTCCAGGCCGCCATTGCCCAACTGGTCCAGGATGCCGGAAGCCAGGAAGCCTTCCAGAAGCGGCTGGAGCGAAGCGGGATGACGCGGCAGGACCTGGAGGTGCAGTTGCGGGCGGAACTCCTGCGGGCGCGGGTTCTGGAGCGCGTCCAGGCGGCGGTGCCCGAACGGGCCGAGCAGGTCCACGCCCGCCATATCCTGGTGGACACGCGGGAACGGGCGGAGGCGCTGCTGGGCCAGATTCGGGCCGGAGCCGACTTCGCCCAACTGGCCCGCACCTACTCCCAGGATGAGAGCACCCGCGACGCCGGCGGCGACCTGGGCTGGTTCCCGCGCGGCGTCTTGCTGGCGCCGGAGGTGGAAGAAGTCGCCTTCAGCCTTCAGGCCGGCCAGGTCGGCCCGGTCGTCCAGAGCCGGTTCGGCTACCACATCGTCCAGACCCTGGAGCGGAGGCAGGACGAACCGCTCAGTCCGGAGCACCGTCAGTTGCTGCAGGACCGGGCCGTCCAGCAGTGGCTGGAAAGTCTCTGGAACCAGGCCGTCATTGAGCGCTTTGTAGAATGACGGAATACGGAATACGTGAAACGTGAAACCTGGAGTGTGAAATGCGCGGCGCTTCTCTCTTCAATGGGTTGAGCATCCTGCTTCTGGGCCTGACGGGGTTGCTGACGCTGGCCTATCTGGTCATCCTGGTCAACCCGTATGTGCCCTTCAACCCGTTCCCGCCGCCCGGGGGGTCGGCCCGTCCGGCCGGGCCTACCCCGACGCCCACTGCGACCTTCACGCCGGCTCTGCCGCCCACCTGGACGCCGACGGCGACGCCCACTGCGACGCCGGTTCCGTCGCCTACACCGACCCGTACGCCCACTCAGACGCCCTCGCCGACGCCCACCTGGCCGCCCATGGCGACCCCCACCCCCCGCGCCACCCGCGCGCCGTACCCGTTCACCTGCGAGGTGACGTACCGGGCCAATCTCTACGGCATCCCCTGGTCAGGCGTGGCGGGGCACTTGCAGGACCTGGACGGGAACCCGCTGCCCGGCTACCACGTGGCGGTGAACTGCCCGGGGGTCCCGGAGACGCTGGACCAGGTGGCCGGGGCGGACCCCCGCTACAACCTGATGTACGAGAGCGGGGCGGCCTGGGAGCGAGCCTGCGACCCCTCGGCGTACCGGGCACTGGACATCCGGGTGCGTATCTACGACAAATACCCCAGCCCGGACGGCACGTTCCGCCCGGCCTCGGACTGGATTCAGGTCCAACTGGGAGACTGGGCCACTCGCTCCCTGGGCTATGTCACCTGCACGCTGAACTGGGAGGAGTGGAGGAACCGGTAACCGCATTGTAGGGGCAGGGCTTGCCCCTGCGGCCTCACCTCACCCCCGGCGGCTGCGCTGCCGGGGGTGGGGTGAGGAACCCAGGCGAGGGCAACCGCAAGGGTTGCCCCTGCATACGCCGGGCGTCCACCTGCGGATGCCTCTGAAAGGACGGCGCAGGCCGTCCTCATTGCGAACGAAGTGAGCAACCGGGCCGAAGGCCCAAAAGGGCTGACTTCAGTCGGCGCCGACTGTGGGGCAGGGCTTGCCCCTGCCCCATGTAGGGAGCAATGAGCACGAAACCGAATGTTCTGAACGCCCTTACCGTCATTCTTCTGCTGGCAACGGGCGCGGTGGTCATCTTCTACCTGCTGATTGCCCTGAACCCGACGTCGGCCCTGAATCCGTTCCCGCCGCGCCTCACCCCACTCCCGACCCCCTCCCCTCCCCTGACCGAAGGTCAGGAGAGGGGAGGGGGTGCCGCCGCAGGCGGCGGGGGTGGGGTGAGGAGCCAGGCAGGGCCTGCCCCCGCCCCAGAAGGGCAACCGCAAAGGTTGCCCCTGCTCTTCCTGACCCTCTGGCTGGCATTCCCCCTGCTGGTCATCGGGCTCATCTCCCTCCGCCAGCCGCTGTTCACCGACCGGTACCTCATCTGGTGCGCGCCGGCCTTCTACATGCTGGCGGGTGCAGGATGGACAGCCCTAAATAAGCCAGGGGCAGGACGCGAAAAGGGACGAGATGCGGGACGCAAACGGAAAATCGCCCCCCTGTATCTTGCACTCTGCGTTCTTGCAACCTGCACTTCTCTGGCCGTCTTCGGGCTGAACCTGTATGCCCAGGCCACCGTCCCGATTAAGTCGGACCTCCGTGCCGCCGCGGCGTATGTGGAATCCCGTTACCGGCCCGGTGACCTGCTCATTTTCCAGATTCCCCACATCCGCTACACCTTTGACTACTATTTCGGCCCGACGGATTACCTCTGGGCCGACGGCCTCTACACCAACCACCGCACCGGTAGCGGGGAGTACCGGCTCTCCGAAGAGGCCGCCGGTCGGTGGATGGCATTGATTGTCGGCAACCGCGCGCGGGTCTGGCTGGTGGCCTCAGAGGTGGAGATGTGGGATGAGCGGAATCTGGTACAGGGGTGGCTGGAAGGGGCATTCGTCCGGACCGACGAGGCGCATTTTGCCCGGGTGGATGTGTACAAGTATCAACGGTAAACGCCGCTCCGCTTCGTTCGTAGTCCGGCACGAAACGAAGTGGAGTGCCGTTAAACGCCACTCCGCTGCGCTCCGTGGCTGACTACGGACGGCTGCGTGGCTGACTACGGACGGCTGCGTGGCTGACTACGAACTACCGCCCCTCCAGAAACCGGGCCAGAAACTCCACCCGGCGCCGTTTGGCATCCACCACGTTCTCTGTCTTCAGGAACCCGTGCCCCTCGTCCGGATAGAGGACGAAATCGCACTCTTTCCCCAGCGCCCGGAGCGCATCCCGCGCCTGGATGGACTCCTGCGCCGGACAGCGCGGGTCGTTGGCCCCGCAGATGAGTTGCACGGGCGCCCGGATGCGGTCCAGGAAGAAAAACGGCGAGCGCTCGTAATAGCGGTCCCGGTCCTTCTCCGGGTCGCCGAAGTTCTCCCGGTCCCACTGCTGGAGGTCCTCCCGCTCGCTGGCGTACTCGGTGAACCAGTTCAGGAACGGCACCACGGCCGACCCCGCCGCCCAGCGGTCGGGGTAGCCGGTGAGCGCGGTCATCGTCAGGTAGCCGCCGTAACTGGTGCCGGTGACGGCGATGCGCGCCGGGTCCGCCAGCCCCTCCCGGACCAGATAGTCGGCGCCCGCCACCACATCACGGGTGTCGCCGCCGCCCAGGTCAAAGCGGTTGGCCAGTTGCCACTCCCGCCCGTAGCCGGTGGAGCCCCGGTAGTTAGGGGCCAGCACCACCCACCCCCGACTGACCATGTGCTGGACCAGCGGGTCCCAGGTCACCTGGGTCAGCCAGGTGGGGCCGCCATGGATGTAGATGACGGCCGGAGAGGGCCCCCGCGCGGCGGGCGGACGGTAGAGCAGCGCCGGCACCTCCCGCCCGTCCAGGCTGGGGTAGCGGACCTCCTCCGGCATCCCAAAGGGGGCATCCTGCAGGTCCGGCGGCAGGGAGTGGGTCAACGGTCGGAAAGTCCCGTCGGTCAGGCGCAGATGCCAGAGGTCCGAAGGGTGGCGGGGATTGTCAAAGACGAAAAGGAGGCCCTCACCGTCGAGCGTGAAACGGGGGCGGGCGTGGACGCCCGGCTCCACCCGATAGGACGTCACCGCGCCGGAGGAGAGGTCGGCGACCTCCAGCCAGTTGACCGGCCCCTGGCCGCGCACCCAGGCCATGCGGCGACCGTCCGGAGACCAGGCCGGGTGGTTCCGGTCGCCCTCCCCGTCCGTCAGCCAGGAGACGGCGCCCGAGTCGGGGTCCCAGAGGGCCACCTGGAAGCACCCGTCCCGCTCCGCTGCGAAGGCCAGGCGGGACCCGTCCGGGGACCAGGCCGGATGCTTGGCGCAGAGCGGGCCGTCGGGCCCGGCGACGGCCCGGGGCTCCCCGCCCTCCGCCGGGACGACGAAGATGCCCGTATCCTGCCCGCGCGTCATACAGACCACCGCCAGATGCCGGCCGTCGGGCGACCAGACCACCGACAGGTCGGAAACGGGGAGGCTCAGGGCAGGCCGGACCGGCCCGCCCTCTACCGGCAGGATGTAAGTGTCCATCCGGCCGGAGCGGTTGGAGATCAAAGCGATGAAGCGCCCGTCGGGCGACCAGGCGAAATCGGGGTCTATCAGGTCGGGCGTCCCAGGGGTCAGATTCTCGTAGCGGCCCGTTTCCAGGTCGCAGAGCCAGAGGTCGTACTGTTCGCTGCCGTCCAGGTCCAGGACGTAGGCCAGGCGGCGGCCGTCGGGCGACCAGCGGGGAGCGTGTTTGGCCCCCGGCCCTTCGGTGACCGGATGGGGCGGTGTACTTCCGTCGGTCGGAACCAGATAGACCTCCCACTGCCCGGTGCGGTTCCAGGAAAACGCGACCTCCGCCCCATCGGGCGAGAGGTCAAAGAGTTCGTCCACATAGGGGACGCGGAGGAGTTCATCCAGGGGGAGCATAGGATTCACCCCGTAGCACAAGATGAATCTTGCGCTACCTCTGGACCCCTTCGCCGTTGAATCCCCGGCCAATGCCGCGATAGACGAAGCCCAGGGAGCGGACGAAGGCCGGGTCGTAGATGTTCCGCCCGTCCACCAGCACCGGGCGGCGCATCCGGTCCCGAATCCGCTCCAGGTCCAGGTTCTTGAACTCGTTCCAGTCGGTGACGATGATGATGGCATCACAGCCATCGGCCAGGGCGTAGGGGTCGGGGGCCATCTCCACATCTGGGAGGATGCGGCGGGCGACATCCATCGCCACCGGGTCGTAGGCCCGCACCCGCCCGCCCTCAGCGATGATGTAGCGGGCAATGTCTATGGAGGGGGCGTCCCGCATATCGTCGGTATTGGGCTTGAAGGCCAGGCCCAAAAGCCCCACCAGGGCGCCGTCCAGGGAACCCAGCGCGTCCCGCAGTTTCTTTACCACCAGACGGCGCTGGTAGGCATTGATACTCATCACGGCCTGAAGGATTTGCGGCTGATAGCCGTTACTGAGGGCCATGTGGGCCAGGGCCTTCACGTCTTTGGGGAAACAGGACCCGCCGTACCCCACCCCGGCATCCAGGAACATCCGCCCGATGCGGGGGTCGTAGCCCATGCCATTGGCGACCTCCTTGACATCTGCGCCAACGGCCTCGCAGATCGCGGCAATCTCGTTAATGAAGGAAATACGGGTCGCCAGGAAGGCATTGGAAGCGTACTTGATCATCTCTGCCGTGCGCAGGTCGGTGATGACAATAGGCGCCCGTAAAGGGAGATGAAGTTGGGCGACCTTCTCCGCCGCCTCCCGGTCCAGGGAGCCCAGGACGACCCGGGCCGGGTTCATGAAGTCGCTGATGGCAGAGCCTTCCCGCAGGAACTCCGGGCAGGAGACGACGGAGAACTTCACCGAATCGCCCCGGCGGGCCCGGATAATATCGGCCACCCAGTCCCCGGTGCCCACCGGCACGGTGGACTTGTTGACAATGATGAGGGGGTGGTCCATCACATCGGCGATCGCCTCCGCTGCCGCGCGCACGTAGCGCAGGTCCGCCTCCCCATCCACTCCTTCCGGCGTCCCCACGGCGATGAAGACAAACTCCGCGTCCCGGATGGCTTCCGCGTAGGAATTGGTGAAGGAGAGGCGTCCAGCGCGGACGTTTCGCTCCACCAGTTCTTCCAGACCGGGTTCATAGAAGGGCATCATGCCCTGTTTCAGTTTTTCAATTTTCTCCTCGCTGATGTCCATACAGGTCACCCGGTTGCCCAGGTCGGCAAAGCAGGCTCCGGTGACCAGTCCGACATATCCAACGCCGATAACTGCGATGTTTCTCACAGCAACCTTTCCTCCACAAGGTATAGTCAGCGGCTGATATGATACCATTAAGGGGTGGATTTGGCAACCAACCGGGCCGGGTCAAATTACGGGAATGAGTATGGCGACTTGCCCTGTCTGCAACCGGGAATATAATATACTGGACTCTGGTGAATCTTCCTTTGGAGATTTCTGCACGTTTTCAAGAATCGCCAGACTCCAGTAATATATCTGCTATGGCCATAGACCTGAACTGCGATATGGGAGAGAGTTTCGGGGCATACGCCCTCGGGGCGGATGAAGCCCTGATGCCACTGGTCACCTCGGCCAACATCGCCTGCGGCTACCACGCCGGAGACCCGATGGTAATGGACCGGACAGTCCGGCTGGCCCTCCGCTACGGCGTGGGCATCGGAGCCCACCCCGGCTTCCCGGACCTGATGGGGTTCGGTCGCCGGGCGATGCACCTGCGGCCCGAGGAGATAGAGAACTACGTCCTCTACCAGGTTGGCGCGCTGGCCGCCTTCGCCCGCTCGGTGGGAGCGGAACTGACCCACGTCAAACCCCACGGCGCGCTCTACAACATGGCCGCGCGCGACCCTGAAATCGCCCGGGCGGTGGCGCGGGGAGTCGCCCGGGCCGGGTCGCGCCGGATTCTGGTGGGACCGGCGGGCTCGGCCCTCATCCAGGCCGCCGCCGAAGTGGGCCTGCCCATTGCGCGCGAAGGCTTCGCCGACCGGGCCTACGAGCCGGACGGGAGCCTCCGCCCGCGTCACCTGCCCGGCGCCGTCCTCACCGACCCGGAGACTGCCGCCGAACAGGCCCTCCGGATTGCCTGCGATGGGCGAGTGGTCGCCAGCACCGGGGAGAGCATCCCCCTGGTTGCCGATACCCTCTGCATCCACGGCGATACCCCCGGCGCGGTGGAAATCGCCCGCGCCGTCCGTCGGCGGCTGGAAGGCGCGGGCGTGAAGGTGATGCCAATGGGGAAGTTTCTGGCATTTTAGCACCCGACATGTTCCCCCGCATTCTGCCCGTCGGAGACGCCGCGCTGGTGGTGGAATTCGGGGACCGGATTGACCCGGAAATCCACCGCCAGGTCCTCTCCCTGGCCCACGCCCTGGAGCGGGAGCCCTTCCCCGGCCTGCGGGAGACCGTCCCCACCTACCGCTCCCTTCTGGTCTACTACGACCCCCGACGGCTCTCCTGGGACGAGGCCCGCAGATGGGTGTCCGACGCCCTGGAGCGGGGCGCGGACATCCCACTGCCGGAGCCAAAGGAAGTGGAAATCCCCATTGTCTACGGCGGAGAATTCGGCCCGGACATCGGCTTTGTGGCCGCCCACAGCGGCCTCTCCGAAGCGGACGTGGTCCACCTGCACGCCGGGAGAACCTACACCGTCTACATGCTGGGATTCGCGCCGGGGTTTGTCTATTTGGGGGGACTGGCGGAGGCGCTGGCGACGCCCCGTCTCCCCACCCCGCGCCCGTCGGTGCCGGCGGGGTCGGTGGGCATCGCCGGCCTCCAGACCGGCATCTACGGCCTTTCCACCCCGGGCGGGTGGCGGCTGATCGGCCGGACGCCGATGCCCCTGCTGGACCTATCCCGCGACCCCCCCACCCCGCTCCGGCCAGGGGACCGCGTACGGTTTCTCCCCATTTCGGCCGACGAGTTCGCGGCCTGGCAAACGACCGATGGCGCTGGAAGTCCTTGACGGCGGATGGCTGACGACGGTCCAGGACCTGGGACGACCCGGCTACGAACGGTACGGCATTCCCGTCTCCGGGGCAATGGACCCTTTCGCCCTGCGGGTCGCCAACCGACTGGTCGGCAATCCCCCCGGCGCGGCCGGGCTGGAGCTCACCCTGGCGGGGCCGGTGTTGGCCGCGACGGAGCCGTGCCTGGTCGCTGTCACCGGCGCCGACCTGACCTTTCAGGTGGACGGTCGAGAGATGCCGATGGGGATGTCCGTCTTCGTCCGTCGGGGGTCGGTCATCTCCTTCGGGGGACGGCGCCGGGGCTGTCGGGTCTACCTGGCCGTCGCCGGTGGGATAGAGGTCCCGCCCGTGCTGGGGTCCCGGTCCACCTACCTGCCAGGCCGCTTCGGGGGACTGGACGGGCGTCCGCTGCGTCCGGGGGACCGTCTCCCCACCGGGCCGGTCTCCGGGCATCTGCCGGAGCGGGCCGGAGAGCGCCCCCCACCCCACCTCATCCCGGCCTGGGATGATTGCCCGATCCTTCGCGCGGTGCCCGGTCCCCAGGACGACCACTTTCCCCCCGAGGGCCTGGAGACGTTTTTCGGGTCGGAGTACCGGGTCTCGCCCCTATCAGACCGGATGGGCTACCGGCTGGAAGGCTCCCCGGTGGCCTGCCTGCGGGCGGAGATCATCTCGGACGGCGTGCCGTCGGGCGCCGTCCAGATTCCGCCGGACGGCCAGCCGCTGGTGATGATGGCCGATCATCAGACAACGGGCGGATACCCGAAAATTGCGGTGGTTATCACGGCGGACCTTCCCTTGCTGGCCCAGTGCGTACCGGGCGAGAGCCGCGTCCGGTTCCGGGCCGTGACCGTCTTCGAGGCACAGCGCGCTTACCGGGAGATGGTAGAGGCACTGGAAGCGTGGGAGCGAACCGGCGCGGGGTATGGTCTGTAAGGGGAGCCGCTAATGACTACACGAAAGAAACGGGACGCCCAACCCGTCCCACCTCTGCTGACTATACGAAGAGCGGCGGCTTGACAGAATCCCCATACCGCATTATAATAAACCCGCCCGGTCCAGGAGACCGGGCGAAACCTTGTATGGGGGAAGCCAATGGAGGCAACGAATTCCGAAATCCGACCCACATCTATCGCCGAACTTCGTCCCAAAATGCGGCTGGAAGGTGTCGTCCGCAAAGTGGAACTCTACGGCGCCTTCGTAGACATCGGCCTGGAGCGGGACGGTTTAATCCACATTTCCCAACTGAGCGACAAGCCCGTCAGCCGGGTCGCCGACGTGGTCCGGGAGGGCCAGAGGGTCACCGTCTGGGTCACGCAGGTGGACCCCCGCCAGGGCCGGGTCGCCCTGACGCTGGTCAAGCCCCCCGATGTGGAATGGAGAGACCTGCAAGAAGGACAGACCCATACCGGTCGGGTCGTGCGGGTGGAGCGGTACGGGTTGTTCGTGGACATCGGGGCCGAACGCCCGGGCCTGCTGCACGTCCGGGAGATGGGGAAGTTCAATCGCCCGGATATGTACCGTGTGGGGGATGAGGTGGAGGTGCGCATCCTGCAACTGGACCGGCGCAAGAAGCGCATAGACCTGGCCCTGGCGGAGATAGAGATGCCCCCCGAGGAGCGAGAGGAACCCCTCCCCACCCCGGTAGAACTGGCATTCCGGCGGGCAATGGAAGAGGCCCGACGGCAGGGGAAGGCCGTTCCCGTATCCGCAGGCAAAAGCCGTGGACGGCGCCAGGCCGAGCAGGACGAAATTCTGAGCCAGACCCTCCGGCAGATCAGCCGATAAAGAATCAGCGAATCAGCGGGCCCGCTGATTCGCTGATTCTTGGGTTCTCTAAAACGCTCCCAACTGGCAGCGGACGATGCGGATGCCCAGTGCCTCCGCCGCCGCCGAGACCTCCATTTTGGGTATACCCAACGCCTCAGCGATGTCCCAGGCAGTCCGGCAGGGCAAACGTCCCTCGCTCAGCCCGTCCTGAATCGCCTGGGCCAGGCCCGGCTCTACTATTTCGGCGGGCCGGACGACTTTGTGGCGGCCCTCGGCCTTCGGCCCGTAGCCGAAGAGGCCCAACTGGCAGCGGTTGAGCCGGACTTCCATTTCATCCGCTGTCTGCCCCACCGCCAGCGGTTCTACCCCCAGTTCCTCGGCGACCCGAAAGGCCGCCGCGCAGGGAAGCATCCCCTCCGCATCCAGATGACGGCGAATCGCGTCGGCAATTCGTTCGTCCATTAACTTCCTCCGGTCACAGAATCTCCAAAAACCGTATCGCCTGGGCGTCCCACTCTCGGGTCTCCAAGGTCACCGATGTCCGGCCGGACTCGCAGGGAAGGGCCTGAAGGACCACATACCCCCCTCCGCCGCTCAGCCGGATGGAGCATTCATCCTGTGCCTCCACCGTCATCCCCAGGCCACCGGGGCCGAAGAAAGCCAGCGTCCGCTCCAGGACCTGCTCCAGGGACCGGCGGGTCTCTTTGCCATATCGGGCCATATCAGATTTCCTCCAGCGCCTTCAGAATCTCCCCGATGTCCGGTACTTCCCGCATCGGGTAGATTTTCTTGAAGCGCACGACCCCCTCGGCATCCAGGATGAAGACGGCCCGCTCGCTGAAGCCGTTCTTCTCCCGGAAGATGCCGTAGGCCTGGGCGACGCCGCCGTGGGGCCAGAAGTCAGCCAGCAGGCGGGTCTCCTGAATCCCGAGGGATTCCGCCCACGCCTTTTTGCAGGGGACGCTATCCACGCTGAGCCCCAGCGCCACCGCGCCCAGGCGCTCCATTGCTGCCCGTTTCTTCTCCAGGTCCTGCATCTGGATCGCGCAGACCCGGGTCCAGGCCAGCGGGTGGAAAGAGAGGACGACTTTTTTGCCCCGCAGGGCGCTGAGGGTGACTTCCCGTTCGTTCTGGTCTTTGAGGGTGAAATCGGGGGCGACGTCCCCCGCGTCAATCGTTGCGTTGTTCATGGGAAACCTCCTGAGAGAGTCACCACCGGTAGGGCTGCTGGGAAGCCTTCCAGGCTGTCCCCAAATATGGCGGGCTGAAAGCC
>DAOTWL010000238.1:0-2842 GCA_034435875.1 Anaerolineae bacterium | reverse complement strand
GCCCCTCTCCCGAACTTCGTTCGGGAGAGGGGCGGGGTGAGAATGTAGGGGCAACCCTTGCGGTTGCCCTCCTTGCGGTTGCCCCGAAAATTTACCGGAGAAAATCCCTCAGCCGGCGAGCATGCGCGGGGTGGCGAAGCCGGCTTAGAGCCTGGGCCTCTATCTGCCGCACCCGCTCGCGGGTGACGCCCAGTTTCTTCCCTACCTCCTCCAACGTGTACGTCTCGCCGTCCACCAGCCCGTAGCGGAGTTGCAGGACCCGCACTTCCCGGGGCGGCAGTTCCTGCAGGATTTCCATTATCACATCCCGCAGCATAGAAGCGCTGACCGCCTCCACAGGTACTACGGCCCCCTCGTCCTCAATGAAATCCCCCAGCGCACTCTCTTCTTCGTCGTCCGTCGGCATATCCAGGCTGAGCGGACGACGGGCAAAGGTGATCATCTGCTCCGCTTTCTGGGTGGGGATGTCCATCGCCTGGGCCAGTTCCTCGCTGGTGGGTTCCCGGCCCAGTTCCTGCGTCAGCCGGTGAGAGACCCGCATCAGCCGGTTGATCTGGTCGCCCATGTGGACGGGGACGCGGATGGTGCGGGACTGGTCGGCGATGGCCCGGGTGACCGCCTGGCGGATCCACCACGTCGCATAGGTGGAGAATTTGTGCCCCAGACGGTAATTGAATTTGTTGGCCGCGCGGATCAGGCCGATGTTCCCCTCCTGGATGAGGTCCAGGAAGGAGACCCCCCGGCCGATGTACTTTTTGGCGACGGAGATAACCAGACGGGCGTTGGCGCGGATCAGGTGGTCCCGGGCCACCAGACCGTCCTCTACCAGGGCCTGGAGTTCCCGGCGCCGCTCCGGGTCCAGCCCGTTCTTCCGCAGTTCCTTCTCCGCCAGCCGTCCCCGCTCCATCCGCTTGGCCAGTTCTATCTCTTCTTCCTGGGTCAGCAGCGGGACCTGTCCGATCTCTTTCAGGTACAGGCCGATGGTATCATCTATCTCTACGGCGCGGAAATAGGTCTCTTCATCCGCCGCGAGGACGCCTTCCTGTTCCAGTTCCTCCTCTTCCTCTTCCAGTTCCGCTTCCTCTGGAACCTCCAGGCCCAATTCTTCGGGCTCGCCAACGGGGATGCCCGCGCTCAGCAGAAGAGCGAAGATCTCTTCCAACTGGTCCAGGTTCTCCTCTGCCTCCGGAAAGACGCTCAGGATGTCGTCAAAGGTGACATAGCCCTGAGCGCGGCCGAGGGCCAGGAGGTGGTCCACGCCGCTTTCCTCCGGCTCGGGAGCCCCTTGAGACTCTTCTTCCAGCAGGATTTCCTCTTCGTCCATCATCATCTTTCAGCCCGTTATCAATATACACCAGATTCCAGCAGAATGCAAAAGGCAAGAGGCAGGATGCAAGATGCAGGAGGCAGGATGTGCTCTCTGCGGTAAATGTTTAATGGGCCGGCAGACGCAGGCGCAAGCCGGCAGCGGTGGCGGCCTGAACGATTTCTTCTCCCAGGCCCGCCTCCAATCGCTCCAGCGCACTTCTCACCTGGTCTGCGGGCACCGTCAGCAGAACGTATTCCAGTGCCCGCAGGAGCAGGTCCCGGCACGCTTCCACCGCACCGGGACGGTTTGATCTCAGTGCCTCCTGGCGTGTACTCCAGTCTGAGAATTGGCGGGCGAATTGCCGCCCAATTTCCCCACCGCCGAAGCGAGCACACATCAGGGAAAACGCGCTAAAAATCGCATGAAAGTATGCGCTTGTCAGTTCCGCCGGTGAAGGTGTCGGCACTGTGCCGCGCACCGCCTGGGCCAGCAAGACCTCTAATGGGGGTCTCTCTTCGGGCTGGATGTCCAGGCGGGCCTCCCACGGGATCAGTAACCAGTGGACCTCGGAACGGGGTTCTTTTTCCATCAGGGCCTGCAAAGCGTAGAGTTGTCCGGCCAGCACAATTCTTCTCGGACGGCTGTACCCCTGAGTTCGGACCTCCTGCAGGATTTGTCCATCCAGGTCTGTGCGCAGTCCCAGAACGGCCCCTACAAACTCTCCGGTGAATTGTCCGACATCGGTGGCTCCCAGGGCCCGGAGAAGGCGCGGGTCCACAAAAGATGTCCGTCCCCCCTCATCCGAGATCAGGAGCCAGGTTTCCTGAGGGCGAGATAGGGGTATGGAGGCCAGTATATCTTCCACCTGGACCGTCGGAAAGGGCAGAGCCCATCGCAGGTAGAGGCCGGTCAGAATAACCAGATAGGAAGCAATGTAGAGCAAGTCAAAAGCGATGCTGGGGGGTGTGGCTTGGTCGTTCGGGTAGTAAGGCCGTACCAGTTGGCATAGAAGAAAATCTGGTTGGAGAGTGCGTAAAGCCATATTCCCACTGCCAGGATTGTCCATCTTCGTCCCAATACTCCGTCGTAAACGGCCAGGGTCAGGGTCGTCGCGCCGATGAGCATCAGCAGATACTGGGTCTCATACAGCAGGTTCACACCGAATTCCCGCCAGTCCTTTGGCGGTTCGGAAAACATCGGTACAAGGAGAAAGATGCTTACCACAATGATGAATGCAAGAATCAGTCCAATAGCCAGAAGCCGTTTCCATCCCCTGAGGGTCAGGCGAAGAAAGCGAACCTGGAGCGCGAAAAAGGCGATCAAGAAAAATCCACCCGTCAGCCAGAACGGGTCAGCCCAGGATGGGTATGGTGGCACGGCTGGAATCATGAAGTCGTAGAGGGCCCAGATGGTTTCGGCGAGGATCCAGAATCCCATCGCGGCGGTCAGCGTGGCCCATATCCGGCGGGCCGCCCGTCCTCTTTCCAGCGAGCGGTAGATGTGGAGGGAAAGCCCGGTACCCAGTGCGGCCAG
>DAOTWL010000237.1:0-4575 GCA_034435875.1 Anaerolineae bacterium | reverse complement strand
CAACCACATCAGGACGGCGCAGGCCATCCCCTGGCCGGAGGCCCAGGGAGGCTGACTTCAGTCGGCGCCGACCGAGGGGGCAACCACATCAGGACGGCACAGGCCGTCCCCTGGCCGGAGGCCCAGGGAGGCTGACTTCAGTCGGCGCCGACCGAGGGAGCAACCACATCACTGAGATAAGAGCCAGCTTGCCATGATCCATCGGAAAGAGAGGGCGGTTCCGCTCCTGGGGCTGCCCGCCACCCTTTTCCTGGCGGTCTTCTTCATCCTGCCGCTGGCGCGCATCCTGCTCTACGCGCTGGACGGTCGCCTGCTCCTTCAGCCGGAAACCTGGGGACGGGTCGGGCGCGTCCTGGGGTTCACCGTCTACCAGGCCGCCCTCTCCACCCTGCTCACGCTGGTAGTGGGGGTGCCGCTGGCCTTCCTCTTCGCCCGCTACGAGTTCCCCGCCAAACGGCTCTGGCGGGCCCTGCTGGCCGTGCCCTTTATGCTGCCGACCGTCGTCGTCGCGGCGGGCTTCAACGCGTTCCTGGGCGACCGGGGCTGGCTCAACCTGACGCTGATGCGGTGGCTGGGCCTGGGGGCCCCGCCGGTCCGCTTCACCGGTACGCTCACGGCCATTCTGGTCGCCCACGTCTTCTACAACACCACCCTGGTCGTCCGCCTGCTGGCGCATGCCCTGGAGCACCTGGACCCCCACCTGGAGCAGGCAGCCCGGGTACTGGGGGCCGAGAGCGGCCAGGTCCTCCGTCACATCACCCTGCCGCTCCTGCGGCCGTCGCTGCTGGCGGCCACCGCACTGGTCTTCCTCTTTGACTTCACCAGTTTCGGGGTCATCCTGCTCCTGGGCGGCCCCACCTTCGCCACCCTGGAGGTGGAAATCTACGTCCAGGGGATGCATCTCCTCAACCTCCCCCTGGCCGCTCTGCTTTCGGTGGTCCAACTGCTCTGTACCGCCGCCCTTTCCTTCCTGTACAGCCGCTTCCTGCCCCGCATCGTGACGCCCTTCTCGCTCCGTCCGGCAGAAACGAACATCCGCTCCCCGCGCCGCTGGGGAGAGAAACTCTTCCTGGCGACCATGCTGGTCCTCCTGGTCGTCCTCTTTCTGGTCCCGATGGCGTCCGTCCCCTTCCGCTCAGTGGCCCGGCTGGAAGCTGCGCGCGGCCAGCGGGGCGAGGTCCGCTACGGCCTGACCGTTGATTACTACCGGGAACTCTTCCTGAACCGCCGCAGTTCGCTCTTCTACGTGCCGCCGCTGGCGGCCGCGCGCAACTCCCTCCTCTACGCCCTGGCGACTGTTCTGCTCTCCATGGCCCTGGGGACCCCTGCGGCCATCGCCCTAGCCCGGCGGGGACGGACTGTCCGGGCAATGGATACACTCTTTATGCTACCCCTGGGGGCCTCTGCCGTGACGCTGGGGCTGGGCTTCCTGATGGTGTTCCGGCGCGCGGTCACATCTCCCTGGCTGGTGCCGCTGGCTCATACGCTCATCGCCCTCCCCCTGGTCATCCGCACCCTCCAGCCCGCGCTGGCCTCTATCCCGCCCCGGCTGCGGGAAGCGGCACGGGTCCTGGGCGCCTCCCCCTGGCGGGCCTGGTGGACGGTGGAATGGCCCATTCTCTGGCGGGCCTCGCTGGCGGCAGCGACCTTCGCCTTCACCGTCTCCCTGGGCGAGTTCGGCGCTACCCTGCTCCTGGCCCGCCCCGAATACCCGACGCTCCCCGTCGCCATTTATCGCTTCCTATCTCAGCCGGGCGGGCTGAATTACGGCCAGGCGATGGCAATGACGACCATTCTGATGGCTTTCACGACCGGGGGCATCCTGCTCATAGAACGGCTGCGTCCTCCGACAACCGGTGAGTTCTGAAATGCTGGAAGTCATCAACATCCACAAAACCTACGAAGGTCAACCGCTGCTGGAAGGCGTCTCCTTCACTGTTGCGCGCGGCGAGACGGTCTGCCTGCTGGGCCCCTCTGGGAGCGGAAAATCCACTCTCCTGCGCATCATCGCGGGCCTGGAGGAGGCCGAAGAGGGACGGGTCTACTGGGAGGGAGAAGACATCACCGACGCGCCGCCCCACCGGCGGCAGATGGGGATGGTCTTTCAGGACTACGCGCTCTTCCCCCACCTCACCGCCGCGGAGAACGTGGCCTTCGGCCTGCGGATGCAGGGCTGGTCTCCCCAGGACCGGCAGGCGCGCGTGCGGGAGGTGCTGGAACTGGTCCGCCTGACCGGATTTGAGGCCCGGCGGGTCACCGACCTCTCCGGTGGCGAACAGCAGCGGGTGGCGCTGGCGCGCGCTCTGGCCCCGCGCCCCCACGTCCTGATGCTGGATGAACCCCTGGGCGCGCTGGACCGGGCCCTGCGGGAGGAACTGCTGGAGGAACTGCGGGGCATTCTGCGCGCCAGCGACGTCGCCGCCATCTACGTCACCCACGACCAGGAGGAAGCCTCCGCCATCGCCGACCGTCTTCTCATCCTGCACGGGGGGAAAATCGTCCGCGAAGGAACCCCCTTTGAGGTCTGGAACGACCCCGGCTCCCTCTGGGTCGCGCAGTTTCTGGGCGTGGGGAATATTCTCTTTGGGGAGGGGCGAGCGTCGCAAGATACGGCGCAAGATGCGGCGCAAGATAAATCTTGCGCTACGCGGTTTTTGAGGACAAATCTGGGGGAATTCCCTCTTGCCTGTCCGCACCGCCACGGGGAGGGGGAGCGGGTTGCGGCCATTCTCCGCCCTTCGGCGGTGGAGGAGCACCCCCGGGGCGAAATCCGCGCCCGCGTGACCGACGTCCTCTTCCAGCGGGAGCACTTCCGGGTCTCCCTGGAGAATGGCCTCTACGTTTTCCTCCCCCGCGCCCCCCGCATCGGCGAAACCGTCGCCCTGCGCCTGAAAGAGCCCCTGCGGTGTCTGTAATCGCACACAAAGACACAAAGAGCCCAAAGAAAACACCATCATTTTGTTCTACCATTATCGGCCGGCCGAAATCGCCCCTGTGGTCCGGGAATTCCTGCTCCAGGACGGCATTGAGGCGGAGGATAAAGCCCTCCTGCTTCAGGCTTTATCGCTCTACGAGGCCAAGAACGTGGATTTCGCCGACGCGCTGGTGGCAGCCCGAATGCAAGAGCGAGGAGTAGCCGAGATTTTCAGTTCTGATAAACACTTTGACCGGCTGCCGGGCGTGCGGCGAAGGGTCCCGGGGGAAGAGAGCGCGGAGGCCCTCTAACCGCAGAGGGCCAACTTCAGCCAGGTAACGAAACTGTAACCCGTCTGCTCCCACACAGCGCGCGATTTTGGGGTATGATGAACGTGCCGGGCGCTCCCGAAAGCGCCTGGCGACGTTCAGGAGCAGCGATGAGAATCCCGCGCCTTCTGCTGACCGGGAGCACCGTCCTCCTGCTGGCCCTGGCCACAGGGATAGCCCTGGGGTTGCCCGATGCCCGGGCGTCGGGCGCACCGACTCCACCTCCTCCGGCGACCCTCTGCTTCTGGTCCGACCGGGGGCCGGCCTGCGTGGAGCGGGTGCTCCCCCTCATTGCCGTCATCGGAGAGGGGGACGAGGCCGCCCTGGGCGCTGCGCTTCTGCGCGCCCTGCTGGCCGGCCCCACCCCCCAGGAGCGGGCCCAAGGGCTGACCAGCGCGTTTCCCCCCGGCACCCGCCTGGCGGGGTTCCGCCTGAAGCCCGACCGCACCGCCATCGTCCAACTGGAGGTCCCGCCGGCGGCCCTCTCCCCCCTGGACCCCGCCGCCTTTGAGGCCATGGTCTGGCAACTGGCGGGGACGCTGGAGCCGCTGGGTTGGCGGGACCTGCGGATTCAGACCCGCGACCCGGCCACTGGAGAGCCCATACCCCTGGCCGCCTTCCTGCCGGAGATGCCGGTGCCCCGGAAGGACCTCACCCCTCCCCCGACCCCCTCCCCTCTCCTGGCTTTTGGTCAGGAGAGGGGAGGGGGTGGCAGCGCAGCCGCCGGGGGTGGGGTGAGGCCCGGCAGCCTGAAAGGCAAAACCATCTACCTCAGCGCCGGGCACGGCTGGCGATGGAACGGCTGGGCCTGGCGCACCCAGCGTCCCCCCTACCCCACCGCCCCCTACGTCGGCCCCATCATTGAGGACCACAACAACGCCGAGGCCGTCAACCAGTACCTGGTCCGCTACCTCCAGAACGCCGGAGCCACCGTCATCCCCGTCCGGGAGCGGGATATGAACCCGTCCGCCGTTGTGGTGGATAACGACGCCCCCGGCGGCTACGCCGAGACCGGCCTCTGGGCCACCAGTACCCTCACCGGCTACCTGGGCGGCACATACCGTTACACGGTGACGGTCACCGGCACGGCCACCGCCACCGCCACCTGGACCTTCGCCGTCCCCGCCGACGGGGAGTACGCCCTCTACGCCTGGTACCGCCAGGGGTCCAACCGCGCCCCGGACGCCCATTACACCGTCCACCCCGCCGGGGGCGCAACCAAAGTGGTCGTGGACCAGCGCGTCCACGGCAACACCTGGCGGTATCTTGGCACCTTCGGCTTCCGCGCCGGACAGGTCGCCACCGTCACCCTGAGCAACCTCTCCGCGGTTG
>DAOTWL010000236.1:0-8033 GCA_034435875.1 Anaerolineae bacterium | reverse complement strand
GTTCAGGAGGTTCCAGCGGTCGTCGGGGGTGTGGGTGTTGCCCTGGCTATCCACGATGTGCACCCCCGTGTAGTAGTGGGCCAGGATCTGGCGATAGTCCTCCCAGCGGAAGTTGGGCTCCCATTGACCTATAGTAGTTCCATCGCATCCTACTTCCGCCCCACCTTCACACCCCACTGCATTATGTTGGCCTTCAATCCAGTGGTTGGCACTATGGACTCCCATCCCGGTGCCGGTGAATTCGTTTGGAGAGCTCACCGGATCAGAGATACCCTTATGAGGGCCATTTGGATCACGGTTGTAGGTTTGTTGCCCTACATATTTGCGGTATTGGAGATCAAAAATATTGCCACCATAGATCAAGTATTGGCCCTCTGTGTCTGCCACAAAACCGCGATATTCTTCTGCCCGAGTTGCAGACCAACCAGGTATATAAGCTTGGTATTGCCAGTCATTAAGGCCATAGTGAGTTACTCCATTAGCATCGGTCACGATAGAATAAGGGCACCAAAAGACAGCCACAGTTCTTGCTGCAATTGAAAAAGCTCTGGCCATCTCAGGCTGCCATGCTTCAAGAGAAGTTTCAATAGTGCCACCTATCTCCCTCTCCAACACTCCTCCCAGGTAATTGCTCCAGGAGGGGTCTTCCTGATAAACGCCTATCTCAAAAGGGATCTGCTGAGTGCATTCTTCAGGAGGCAGTTCTCGAGGGCAGTACTGTTCTCTAAAAACCCAAATTGTTCCATTATTTCCTTCTTGGTATGGGCAATCGCTTAAGATGGGAGTATTTAAAGCAAAAGGGATGGTATTTGCTCCTTTATCGGAAGGGGTTATCTTTATCTCGCTTAGGTTAGGTTCCTGGTAAGCGATTTCAATCACCTGCACTTTCTGCCCTGGCAACCTTGAAGTCCCATAGAGAAGTTTTTTACCGTCAGGAGACCAGGTCAAAGAGTTTTTCATACTTCCTGGCGCTATATCCCCTTCCTTATCGCCAGTCAATTGTTTCACCATTTTGGTCTCAGGATCAAGAAGGTAAATTTCAAAAGAAAGTCCTCTCTCTTCTGTGCGTGCTATGAAGGCAAGTATTTTCCCATCGGGGGACCACGTAAGATTCCAGGGCTCCCAAGCCGTTTTCACTTCAGAGATTAGATTCCCATCTTTATCAATAAGGAAAATGCTTTGCCGCGATGGGGAAGCCAATTTGCTTCCATCGGGAGCCCAAGCAAAGTCCCCTCCAAAGGCCCCGGTATAAGGAACGATCCTCTTAGACCCCTTCGGATTCTCCAGGTTTGCTAACCAAGCTTCTCCTCCAACAGCCAAGACCGATCTATCTCCTTGAGGGGAGATAACAAAGAGATTTGCTCCATCAAGCAAAGAGTGAGAGACAAGGAGGTCAAATCTCACACCATCCCGGTCAACGCTTCTGATAGAGCCATCGGCAGCCATATAGACCAGTCGTCCATCCCTTGTCCATTCCACTTGCCCGGTCTTAAGAGGCTCGGCTAATTTCCTTTTCTCCGTCCCATCAGATTTCATCACCCATAGGGATGCACCTTTTTGAGGTTTTGGGAGGGATTGGGTATAGGCAATCAACTCCCCATCTGGTGACCAAGCATAATCCCATACCCTTTCCAGAAGCCTTCGGGGATTCCTCCCTTGGAAATCAGTTAGCCAAAGTTCGCTCCCGCCTATCACAAGCTTTGTGAAAAGCATCCATCTGCCATCCGGGGAGAATGTGGGAGCAAAGTATCTTCCCCAGGGATTATCTTCCAGCACCTTCCCTTCAACCTCCAGGGGGTATCTCCGCACTATCCTTATGCTTTCTAACAGGGAGAAAGGTGTAGGAGTAGGCTGGAAGGTTGGGCTGGGGCTTACCAATGGTTTTAACTGACTTGTCCCGACAAACAAGAACATAAATAAGGCAAGAACAAAGAAGACCCCTATCCGTTGTAAAAGTTTCCTTTGCATCTTTCACCTCAGAGGCCCAACGTAACTACCTACAGGTGAATTCGCAGAAGATTCGTAGGGGGCAGGGCTTGCCTCTGCCTCAGCCCCGGGGGACGACCACAGGGGTCGCCTCTACAACAACGGCGCGCCTATAGGAATTGCCAGCCTCTTGCAAACCCGCGGGAGAGTATGGGCAGGTAGTTACAAGATCATGCCGCGGCAACCCCTGACCGCCCACTTCCTTTGAACAGAAACGCCGCTATCGCTAAGGCCAAAAGGAGGACTAATCCTACCCCCAGTTTGAATGCTTTTCCTTTCATCCTTTTGGTCTGTTCGCCCGCGGGGCAAGCCGATCACGGCATCCGTTTCCCGTCCACACCGCTGATCGCCACGACCTGGACCTGTCGGCCCGCCATCGCGGTGATCACCCACTCCGGCTGGTGGTCCGTCGGCCTGCCCGGCTTCAATTGAAGGGCCACTTCAGCATTGCTGTGGCGGGCCAGAAAATCCGCGCCGCCGCTTGCCCACCAGGTTTCCAGCGCCCGCGGGCTGTCCACTCGCCATTGGTCCTCGGCGAAGGTCGGGAGCGGGTAGGGGCTAACGGCCTCCCAGAGCATATTGACCCGTCCTACCTCCACCAGAAACACCGCCAGCCGACCTGAAGATGGAGAGTAGAAGTGGGACGTCCACACGGTCTGGGTCGGCCATTTCCCCCGGGTCCGCCGCCAGTGGGCCGAGAAGGACGAGGGTAGCGCGTCCGGCTGCCAGGCCCGCGCCGCCTCCTGCGCGGCCCGATAGGCCTGCCGGGCCGTGGGCTCCATCGGCAACGGGATCGGCAGACCGGACGGGCTTCCACCGGCCGGCCCAGGGCTGGGCCAGAGAATCAGAACCGCCAGTCCAAGCGCGGCGATAAAGGCCAGCCCCAGCAGGACGGCCCACCGCCCTCCATTCCCTCCCGTCGCTGCCATATCACGCTTCACTGTTCACGTATTCCGTGCTCCGTATTCCGTTCAAGGCCTGGCGTTCCGCATCACGATGGGGAGATAGACATGGGAGTAGCGGTCGTACTCGTTGCCGTCGTAAACCGTCTCCCAGTCATCCACACCGGTGCTCCGCTGGAGATACGCCACGTGCAGCGTATTCCCGGCCAGGAACGGCGCCACCACCGGGCTGGCGGAATGGAGCGGAGCATTCTGCCCGAAGCGGCGAATCTCCGCCCACTCTATGGCCTCTCCTGCATTCTCAGGAACCGTGAGCGCTTCGGTGTAGTAGATGTTGTAATCGGGGTTTCCGGTAGTCCCGTCGTTCACGTGCCAGACCACCACTGGCTTGCCGCTGGCCCGGAATCCCACCGACGGGCGCAGGAAGCGGGTGTATTCTACGACCGCGCCGGTGGAAGTATAGGGCCGGCCCGTGCCCATCATCTCTCCCCCTAACTCGTACCACCGGGGAACTCCGCTGTAAAGGGGCCAGGAGTCACCGTTGTTCGTGGAGCGGATGTAGGCAATCGTATACTGGTCACACGCTCCTTGATTGGTGGAGCACCCCGAGTCTGTCTGGGCATTGTTCATATCCCAGGCCACCAGCACCGTGCTGCTGAAGACGGCGATGGCCGGGCTGTGGGGGGCGTAGCCCAGAAATTGCTTCACCAAACTGTACGACGAATCCCAACTCGTCCCTGTGCGGCGCCGGTAGAAGATAAAGTACTCGTAAGTTGTGCCCATAGGCTCCGTCGCCCAGACTACGTGGACGGCACCTCCGTTCCAGGCGATGGCGGGGGTGCGGGCATCCTGGCCGTCTGAAGATACTAGTTCCGCAGAGGTAGTATCCGGGCCCCAATAGTACACAGTGCCCACATCCCTCTGAATCTGAGGCTCGCGCCGATAATAAGCGGACACAAAATGGGGCCGCCCGGCGCTATCCAGGGCCACATCCACCGAGCCATAACCGGGGTCGCCCCATGATGGGTTGACCGAGACAACGGTCTGGACAGCGCCGCAGGAGCCGCCCAGGGTGCAGACCCGATAGTGGATGGCCTGGGAGGTCGGGTTATCGCATGGGCTCTGGGTAATGTAGGCCACGACGGCAGTGTACGGGCCGGTGCCGGTGACGGCGACGGCGGCCCAGCGGGCGCATTCGCTGCTGTTGCCGGCGTGTACGGTCACCGGCGCGCTCCAGCCGCTGCCGGTGCTCTCCGAGGCCCAGCGCAGGTACACCGAGCCTTTGGCCGCCCCCCCATAGTCCTGATACGCCTCCGACCAGACGACGGCCACCCGGTCTCCGTCCGGGCTGGCGGCGATGTCGGCGTAGTAAGAGTACCGCTTCGGGCTTGCGGAGAGATTGGTTGCCAGGTGCAGGAAAGCGGCGCGCGGCGCAGCCAGCGCGCCGGAGAGGGCCAGCGCGCTCGTCACCCCGGCCAGGAGAGCCGCTATCAGCGAGAGTCGCCCCTTTGAATGTTGCATAGGGTCCTGCTCCTACGGTTGAAGCAACAGGTCTACATTGTAGTTCCGTTCGTCGGCGACGACGGTGACAGTCGTAGTCCCCCAGTACAGTTGGCCGCTGATCCAGGCGGCGGAGTAGACGGTGTAGGTCCCCGGCGGGATGTTGTAGAAGTGGTAGGTGCCGTCGTGAATGGTGCGGGTGTGGAGGACCTCCCCTCCCTGGCTGTAGGCCCAGACGTCCACGCCGGTCAGGTACTGGGGGGCGCCGCCGACCAGGGTGCGCACCAGTCCACCGATGGAGGCGGTGCCCGGCACCGGGTCCGGAATCGGCCAGAAGGTGCAGACGCTGCAACTCAGGTCGTCCAGATAGAAGAAAGTACCGTAGTAGTCCTGGTCGTGGGTGGCGTAGAAGTGAACCCGCACGTTCTGGCCAGCCAGGGTGGTCACATCCAGCCCCCGTTCGGTGAAGTCCACACTGAAGGGCTCCCAGGTTTCAGTGACGACCCCACCGTTCACAATGGCGACGGGGCTCCCGATGGGGTTGCCACCGCTATCGCGCAACTGCACATAGAGGACGTCGTGGGCGTCCGGGATGCCCCGATAACTGCAGTCGGTGAGGCTACCGGCCACCGCCTGCCAACCACCCACCACCAGATGGGTGAGGGTATAGACCTCGGTGGGAATCTGGACCGTCTGGTAGAGATAGGGGTTGAAGGGCGCACAGGTGGGATAGGAGCCCAGGGAAGCGTGGAGCCGCATGGCGAAGGCACCGGAGTGCTGGAGGTATCCGGTGTGCTGATAGGCCCCCAGCCCCCCTGCCTGCCAGTAGGTGAAGATGCGCTGGGGGTTCCCTTCAAAACTGCCGACCTGGAGGAGTTCGCTGCACTCCTGGAGGCCGGGCGGCTTGATCTCCCCCTCGTCCCACGGCGGAGGCTCCGGGGGGCGGCAGAAGTTGACGGGAGCGGAATAGGTCACCCGGACGGGAACCCAGTCCAGATAGAAGGTTTTGGAGGAAGAAGCCCCATTATAAGCCGATACCCGCACCCGGAAGGCGTTGTTGGCCAGTTGGCTCACCGTCCAGGTCCGCCCCCAGGTGTCGTTGGGCCCACCCAGGATGACCGTGCGCTCGCTGGTGGATAGGACGGTGTCGTTCTTTGCGGACGTCCAGTTGGAGCCGTTATTCCAGGACAATTCGGCGCCCATTCTGCCGCTGCCCGCCGTACTGTTGACCCACCAGTCCAGCCGGACTTCTATGCCCTGGATGGTGGCGGTGGTGGGGACGGAGATGTTGTAGTTATAGAACTGGTGGCGCTGAGTGCTGCCGGCGGAGACGGAGACGCTGGCCGCACTTCCGCCGTCGGCGTAGGCGTTGGTCGGGTTGGAGAAGTTACCCGTATTCGCCGAAGGGTTAAACCAGCCCGTGGTAAAGGTCTCGGTGTAGAAACAGCCTGCAGAGACGACCGCCGAGGTCAGGTTGTTATCCTCGTTATCTTCTTCTACGTAATTGGTCGTATCCACCCGCGCGGAGATGCGGTACTGCCCCTCGGCCGGGAGCCAGAGGTAGGCGGTGATCACGGTGCTGCCGTAGGGGCCGATGCCGGCGATCCACTGTTTGACCAGGCCCAGTTGCCCGGCGGCCGGTGGCGGCTGGGTCAGGGAAGTGATGTAGAAGTCCACGTCAAAAATCTCTTCGGTGATGCCCGGGGTGATGTTGGAAATGACCGCCGTCACGGTGAAGAGGTTCTGCACCGGAATGCGCTGAGGGAGGTTCAGCGCCGTAACGATCAGGTCGGGCTGGACCGGGCGAACGTAGAGGTCGGCCGAATAGGCGACCCGCGTGGCCGTGTTGCCGCAGGTCCCGGAGCCAGTGTGGCTCTCCAGGCGGTAGAAGCCCGCGCTCCCCAGCGGAATCTGGACCGGCAGGTCCAGGGCGTCCCAGGTATTGGAGTCCACGTTGATGCCGGTCATCAGGACGGCGGATGATAGGCCGCCGGTGACGGAGGTGCGGCACCAGAGCAGCCGGTGCGGGTTTCCGGACGGCGGATGGTCGTAAAGGCTGACGGAAATCCAGCCCAGCTGGAGGACGGTGTGGGTGGAGGCGACGATGTAGGGCCCGACCGCGGTCCATTGTTTGGTTGCCGTGTCGGTGGGCTCGTTGGCGTCCCACTGTCGATCCCCGTCCATATCTATCCAGGCCCGCAGATTGGCGGTGCCGGGCCGGTTGGCATAGACGGTGAGGACAGCTGTTCCGGTCTCGTCCGTCAGGGCCTCCCCATATCCGGGGCCGGTGCCGGAGAAGTCGTAGGAGCCGAGACTGGTGGAGTAACTGACCCTGACATTGGGCAGGACCACGCCAGTATCCTCATCGGTCACAAGGACGGGTACCGTGTGCCCACGTTCATCTGGCAGCCGGTTGGTGGCCGAATCAAACTGGATGTCCACCCGGTACCGGATGGGCCGGGGGGTGGGGGTGGGCGTGGTGGGCGCCGGTGTCGTCGGGGCCGGGGTTGGGACGATGAAGGTCGGTGGCGGCTGGAAGGTCGGCGGAGGCAGGTTGCCGAAACCTACCTGCACCCCTTCGTTCAGCATCGTGACATCCGATGCCACCCGGATGTACGGAGCAAAAGCCCGGAACAGAGGGTCCACCATTTCTACATTGTGGACGACCTGAACCCGGATCGGGAGGCCGGGGAGGCTGGGGTGGTCCATTTGCTCCTGAGCATCAAAGGCGGGGAAACCCCAGACCCGGACGCCGAAAAAACCGGGGGTGTTGGAGTAGGCGTTGAAGTTGTCCATTGTCAACCCCGGAGCATTCCGATTGATGCGAAGCCCTACGGCCCGCTCCATAGCGATCAACTTAATCATCGCCACCCGGCGGGCGTTGTATTCGTTGATATCCTCCTGAGGGTCGCAGTTATTGCCCGGCTGCCGGTAATTGTAGGGCGGATAGATAAACGGCGGGCCAGCGCCGAGGTTGGTGCACGGGTCAGACGGATCACAGTGGTCCCGGACCGTAGGATTCCCCTCTAGTTTACAGCCCTGGGGGGGCTGGTACGTAATGGCCCAGCGGGCCGCCTCCCGCGCGGCGTGCTGGACAGCCAGGTAGCCCTGAAGGACAAGTGCCCCTTCAATAATCAGGAAGATAACCAGCAGCAGAACCGGAAGGACCAGGGCGAATTCCACCATAGACTGTCCCCGGTTCAGCCGCAGGCGAAATCGGCATCTCTTCCAGCGAATATCCCTTTCCTGTTCCATTTGCCCCCTCCCAGTAACGGTTGGTAGGTCTGCAGGAAATCGTGGCAGCGCTCTAACAGGTGCAAGAACCCCCAGATGTGGGACAGCCTTTCCAGGCTGTCCCCAAATATGGCGGGCTGAAAGCCCGCCCTACGCCTTCCCACGATTCAATGCAGTGCTACCTAACGGTTCGGGTAATAGCAGGAATCACCCTCACCAGCCCAATGGCACGAACCTTTTCTGCGCGCCCACCTCACCCCTCCCCCGGCCATTGCCCTCACCAGCCCCCTGACACAGGCCGGTATCTGGCTCAGGGTGTCCGAAGCGGTTGATTTCCGGGAGAGCCGTATTACCTGTTCACAGGAATAGCAAATCGCCGGGCCTGGAATCTGGGGAGTCCGTTGATGTCCG
>DAOTWL010000235.1:0-2443 GCA_034435875.1 Anaerolineae bacterium | reverse complement strand
GCGCCGATTGGAAATCGGCCTCCCCTGGGCGCTCTCGCGCCAGGCGTCAACCTTCGTTGACGCCTCCTCAGAAAGGACGACGCAGGTCGTCCTCCGGCCAAAGGCCCAGAGAGGCTGACTTTCCGTCAGCGCCCCTTGCGCCGATTGGAAATCGGCCTCCCCTGGGCGCTCTCGCGCCAGGCGTCAACCTTCGTTAACGCTTCTTGGAACGTCGCTGTGGAGGTAGGAAACTGCCAGCAGTTATCCTTGCCGAACGGAGCGGCCATTCAGAGGGGTTTTGCGGCGGCCTTCGGCCGCTGCACCCCCCACCCCCGGCCCCCCCCAAGCGCAACGATGGGGGAGGGGGATAAAGGGAGGTGGGGGCAAATGTTAGCACTATTGGGCGAACAGCCTGCGCCACAGAAAAAGTTAGTGCCATTGGCCCAAAGCCCCTGGCGCAGGCAGTTACTTCTCCCTCTTCGCCTCCTCCGGCGGGTGCAGGACGGCGTCAATAATGCCGTACTGGACCGCCTGCTCGGCGGTCATGTAGAAGTCCCGGTCAGTGAAGCGCTCTATCTGTTCGTCGGACAGGCCGGTATGTTTCTTGAGCAGGTCATTCAGGAGAGCCCGCTGGCGGAGAATCTCCCGCGCGGCAATCTCTATGTCCGTCGCCTGGCCCTCTACGCCGCCCAGGGGCTGATGCAGGTGGATAGTGGCGTGGGGAAGAGCGAAGCGCCGCCCTTTGGTCCCCGCCGTCAGCAGGACGGTGGCCATGCTGGCCGCCATCCCCACCGCGATGGTGGAAATCGGGGCCCGGATGAGTTGCATCGTGTCGTATATCGCCAGTCCCGCCGAGATGATCCCGCCCGGGGAGTGGATGTAGAGGGAAATCTCCCGCTCCGGGTCCTCCCGGTCCAGGAAGAGCAACTGGGCAATGATCAGGTTGGCAATCTGGTCCGTAATGGGGGTACCGAGGAAAACAATGCGTTCCCGCAGCAGCAGGGAGAAAATGTCGTAGGCTCTTTCTCCCCGACTGGTGGATTCAATGACCATCGGGATCAGGCTATGAGGTCTCATCCTCTCCTCCTGTCGGCGGTTCGGGTACGGCTTCGCCCCGGGCAATCGCGAGCAGCCGGTCCATCACTTTCTCATAGAGAATCCGGGCCCTCAGATCTTCCCGATTCTCCGGTTTCTCCAGTTGGGCGCGCAGGGCGTCGGCCCGCTCTCCCAGCACCTCGCTCATGGCCTGAATGCGCTGCTCCACTTCCTCATCGCTCACCCGTAGCCCCTCTGCCAGCGCGAATCCCCCCAGGACCAGCATCCGGCGGACCCGATAATCCGCAATGGGATGGATCTGCTCCCGGAGGCTTGCCATCGTCTGACCGGTGACTTTCAGGTAATCCTGGAGGCTCATCCGTTGTTCCTCCCGCACCCTCTCCTCCAGGTCCTTCAGCATTTCCTCCAACTGTTCCTCCAGCAGGACGGAGGGGTACTCCACTTCGGACTGCTCCACCAGTTGTCGGACGACGGTGGTGGCATACTCATCCAGCGCGGCCTTCTGCTTCATCTGCAGAAGTTGCTCCCGGATGTCGTCCTTCAAGGCCTCCAGGTTGGGATACAGGCCAGCCGTCCGGGCCAGGTCGTCATCCAGTTCAGGGAGGATACGGTTATACAGCGCCTGCAGCCGAACGCGGAATTCCGCCTCTTCGGAAGGTTGACCGTTGGGCATTTTCAGGCGGAACGTGCGCTCTTCGCTGGGCGTCATCCCTTCCAGGGCACGGTAGAAGCCAGGAGCAGGATAGGTGTCTTCAGGGTCCAGGACCACCTCGGCGTCATCGTCCTTCAGAAACAGTTCGCCCCCGTCCGTGCGGCCCTCCACCTGAATCTGCAGGAGGTCTCCCGGCTGCGCGCCCCGTCCCTCCACCGGTTCGGAGACGGCGTTCTCCTGGCGAATGTCCTCCAAGACGTTCCGAATCTCCTCATCCGTCACCTCCACCGAAGGGAATTCCACCCGCAAAGAGCGGTAGTCCCCCAGGCGGACGACGGGCGGAAGGGGCAGGGTGAACGTCAGCCGCATCGGGTTTAACTGAATGCCTTCCAGACTGGCCGGCCCGTATGGGGTGATCCCTTCTTGCTGGATCGCAGCCCGATAAAATTCCCGGGTCAGGTCTTCTGCCACCTGCTCCCGCAAGCGTTCCTCGCCATATCGCTGCAGAACCACACTGTAAGGGGCCTTGCCCTTTCGGAAGCCCGGGATGTTGACCTGTGCCGAAATCTCCCGGGCGACCCGACGCATTTCCTGCTGCACTCGCTCCTCGGGAATCTCCACCGTCAGTCGCAGATCCCGTTTCCCGATGGATTCCGTTGTCACAGAGATTGCCGGTTGTTCCATTCATCCTCCGGGTACTGGTAGATTGGGTAATGGGAAACTGGTTATGGGTCATCCGCGCCAGTGGGGAAGGCG
>DAOTWL010000234.1:0-4318 GCA_034435875.1 Anaerolineae bacterium | reverse complement strand
GGCTTGCCCCTGCGGCCTCACCCCTCCCCCGGCGGCTGCGCCGCCACCCCCTCCCCTCTCCCGAAGGGAGTTCGGGAGAGGGGAGGGGGCTGGGGGGTGGGGTGAGGCGCCGGGGCAGCGCCTCCCGCGCCGGGACCATCGTCACCGCCTCCAGCCGATCGGCGGAGCGCTGGGTGGCGGGGTCAAACCGGCGGATGGACTCAATCTGGGGGCCAAAGAGTTCTATGCGGACGGGCGCGTCGTCGCCCGGGGGGAAGATGTCCAGGATGCCGCCGCGATGGCTGAACTGGCCGGGCATCTCCACGACGCTGACGGGCTCGTAGCCCAGGCCAGCCCAGCGGCGCAGGGTTACCTCCAGGTCCAGGGTTTGGCCCACACGCAGGGTGTGGGTGTTGGCGCGGAACTCCCGGACCGGCAGGGTGGGCTGCATCATCGCGCGGGCGGAGGCGACGACGACCAGGCCGGGGGGCGGGTCCAGCAGCGCGCGCAGGACGGCCAGGCGCGCGGCGACCGTCTCGCGCGGCCAGGGGGCGCGCTCGTAGAAAAGGACAGGCGGCTCGGGCAGCCGCAGAACCCGCGCTGGCTCCGGGTGCCAGTCCAGCAGCGCCTGGTGAAGGGCGCGCGCCCGCGCCACGCTGCCGGCAACCAGGAGGATGGGCCGCTCCAGGTCGCGGGCCAGCGCGGCCACCACCGCCGGACGGACGGAGCGGAGAAGGCCCAGGGGCGGGGGAAAGTCGCCTGCCTGGAGTTCTTCTCGCAGTTGCCGGTAGGCCGGCAGGTCGCTCAGCCAGGAAAGCAGGCCGGAGACGGTCATGGGACGGTGGACGACAGACGACGGACCATAGACCACGGACACTGCAAGGTGGTATCATTCCATTTTACTACAAATTTGGGGCAGAGCAATTACCTCCGGCGCTCCTCAGCGGGCTTCCTTGCCCTCTCCGGAAAATGTGTTATCATGATCTACATAAAGGGGGTCCTATGAGTCCGATAGACCGTCGCGAATTCCTGCGTTACTGTGCCCTCGGATTGGGCGTGCTGATGGGCGGGCCGGTGCTGGCCGCCTGTCGCCCCCGACCGTCGCCGACCCTCGCCCCGCCGTCCCCCACGCCGCTCCCGACGTCCCCGCCCACTGCCTCCCCGATGCCTTCTCCGTCCTCTGCCGCTTCGGCCACCCCCACCGTTGCCCCCGAATATCCCCACCTGGCCGTCGCACGCGGCGGAGAGCCGGATGACCTGGTCCGGCGGGCGGTAGAGGCCCTGGGCGGGATGGGCCGCTTTGTCCGCCCAGGGGACGACGTCATCATCAAGCCCAATATCTGCGTCGCCTACCACACCTACGAGTACGCGGCCACCACCAACCCCTGGGTCGTCGGCGCGCTGGTCCGGATGTGCTACGAGGCTGGCGCCCGGCGGGTGCGGGTGATGGACCACCCCTTCGGCGGGACGCCCGAGGAGGCCTACGCCCGCAGCGGCATCGCCGACCAGGTGCGCGCCGCCGGTGGTGAGATGGAGGCGATGGCTCGCTTCAAATTCAAGGAGACGGAAATCCCCGAAGGGCTGGACCTGCGCCGGTGCGCCATCTACGAGGACGTCCTGAAGGCCGACGTCGTCATCAACGTCCCCATCGCCAAGCACCACAGCCTGGCCCGGCTGACGCTGGGGATGAAGAACCTGATGGGGACCATCTGGGACCGTCCGGCGATGCACCGGAATCTGGGCCAGCGGCTGGCCGACCTGACTTCCCGTATCCGCCCCGCGCTGACGGTGGTGGACGCAGTGCGCATCCTCACCGCCCACGGGCCGACAGGGGGCAATCTGGACGATGTGCGGAAACTGGATACCGTCATCGCCAGTCCGGACATCGTCGCTGCCGACGCCTTCGCCGCGACCCTCTTCGGCCTGCGGCCGGAGGACCTGGACTACGTCCGCGCGGGGGCGGCGATAGGGCTGGGCCGCGCCGACCTGGAGAACCTGCGCATCGCGGAGGTGTAACCTCCGCCCGGCGGTAAACCACCGGGCTCATTCTGCAAAGCCCCCTTTCGGGGGCTGAACAGCCCGAAGGACCACGGCCCGAGGAGGCTTCCTCGTCCCGTGGGGCTTCGTTTTCTGAGCCCGGACGGTACCGTTCGGGCGGGATTCTGCCTCTATGAGCCACGGCTTCCGTTCCCGCATCCGATGGCCCTCCGCTCCCCGGCTCCGGCGGGCCGTGCAGTGGGGGGTTCTGGCCGTGTTTCTGGCCCTGCTGGTCGCCGCGCGGCGGGGCGGCGCGCCGCCCTCACTGGCGAACCTCCCCATGCGGCTGAACCCGCTGACCGCCCTGGCCCACGCCCTCGCCGCGCGTGTCCTTCTGTCCGGTTCGGCCCTGGCTCTGCTGACCCTGGCGCTGACGCTCCTCTTCGGCCGGGCCTGGTGCGGGTGGCTCTGCCCCCTGGGGACGCTGCTGGACCTGGTCCCCTCACCCCGCCTGGCCGCGCGGCGGGCCTTCCCGGAGACGTGGCGTCGCGCCAGGCACTTCCTCTGGCTGACGATTCTGGCGGCCGCGCTGCTGGGCAACCTGACCCTGCTGGTGCTGGACCCGCTCACTCTGGTCATCCGGACCTTCGGGGCCGCCCTCTGGCCGGCCCTGGAGCGGATGGTGACGGCCGCCGAGCGGGCCGCGTACGCGCTTCCCCTTCTGCGCCCGGCGGTGGAGGCGCTGGATCGTCTCCTGCGCCCGGCGGTTTTCCCTGTGGAGGCGCCTTTCTACCGCGCGCCCGTCCTCTACGCGCTGGTCCTGGCGACGGTCCTGGCGCTCAACGGGCTGGCCCCTCGCTTCTGGTGCCGGTACCTCTGCCCGTTGGGGGGACTGCTGGGGCTGGTGAGCAGGGTCGGCCTGGTCCGGCGGGAGGTCACGGCGGCCTGCGCCCGCTGCGGTGCCTGCGCGCGGGTCTGTCCCACCGGGACGGTCCGCCCCGACCGGGACTACGCCAGCGACCCGGCGGAGTGCACCATGTGCCTGGAGTGCCGGGAAGCCTGTCCTTATGATGCCATCCGCTTCCCGGCCCGCCTGGCCCCGGCGCCGATGGCGGCCTACGACCCGAACCGGCGGACGGCGCTGGCGGCGCTGGGGGTGGCCGCTCTGGGCGTCGCCCTCTTTCGGAGTGACCGCTTCTCCCGCCGGTCGCCGCTGATCCGGCCCCCGGGCGCGCGGGAGAACCATCTGGAGGCCCGCTGCGTCCGCTGTGGGCTCTGCGTCCGGGCCTGCCCGACCGGCGCCATTCAGCCCGCGCTTCTGGAGGGCGGGCTGGAGTCCCTCTGGACCCCGGTGCTGGTCCCGCGCCTGGGCTATTGCGACTACTCCTGCAACGCCTGCGGTCAGGTCTGCCCGGTGGAGGCCATCCCGCCGCTGGGGCTGGAGGAGAAGCGGCAGGCGGTGCTGGGGCGGGCCTACATAGACCGCAACCGCTGCATCCCCTGGGCCGATTACCGCCCGTGTATTGTCTGCGAGGAGATGTGCCCGGTGCCGGAGAAGGCCATCGTCCTGGAGGAGGCCACGGTGACGGACGCGGCGGGCCAGGAGGTGACCCTGCAGCGGCCGCGCGTGGTGGAGGAGCGGTGCATCGGCTGCGGTATCTGTGAGTACAAGTGCCCGGTGAGCGGCGAGGCGGCGATCCGGGTATTCGCCGTGGAAGGATGAACAGGCGGGTTGTTGTAGGGGCGACCCTTGCGGTCGCCCCTGCCCGGGTTCCTCACCCCACCCCCCGGCCCCCTCCCCTCTCCCGAACGGAGTTCGGGAGAGGGGGGGTGGCGGCGCAGCCGCCAGGGGTGGGGTAAGGTTGACGCCCGGCGCGAAGCGTCTAGATTCATGGTCCAAAATCCGTCATCAGCCCCTGCTCCCGGAGACGACGGACCAGGTCCTCACCAGACTGCCGGACAACCGCCCGGAATGGCCCTACGCACCTCCTCCCGGCGCGGCGCAGGAGGCCCGCTCCACCACGCGGGCCGGCAGGAGCAACCGCTCCGGGGGAGAGCCGGGGTGACGGAGGGCCGAGATGAGCAGACGGGCAGCCTGTTCGCCCAGTTCCGCCATCGGCTGGCGCAGCGTGGTGAGGGGCGGGTCGAAGTAGGAAGCCAGCGGAATATCGTCAAAGCCGATGACAGAAACATCGCGGGGGACCCTCATGCCCGCTTCCCGGAGGGCCCGAATCGCGCCGATGGCCATCTGGTCGTTCTGGGCGAAGACGGCGGTGAAGGTCACGCCGGCCTCCAGCAGCGAGCGGGTGGCCCGATAGACCCTTCCGGGCGCACTGCGGCGGCGGTCCTGAGCGGCGAATGG
>DAOTWL010000233.1:0-6754 GCA_034435875.1 Anaerolineae bacterium | reverse complement strand
GGCCGGGAGTCGTCGGGAGGAGACGGTCAGCCGCTGGCGCCTGTTGGGCCGGTGGGAGCAACTTTCGTAGGGAGCGGGGGAGCGGGGAAGCGGGGGAGCGGGGGAGCGGGGGAGCGGAGGAGCGGAGGAGCGGGGGAGCGGGGGGGCGGGGGGGTGGTAACGCTTCCCTAACCGTTTTGTAACTGTTGGAAGAAGTGCATAATTTCAGGATTGTGTTATAATTTAGGCAGTTCAGTTTCACCTTAGGTGTGTTTGTTGCCAGGTGGGGAAAAGGGGGATTTTGTGGCGGGGAGCAACTGTCACAAAATCTCCTTTTCCTTCATTATCGCATCTGCACAGGAGATGGTCTGGACATGGATAGTCCGAAGATTTTATACATTGAGGATAATCCGGAGAACCGTTTGCTGATCCGGCGGATTCTCCAGGCGGAAGGGTACACTGTGGTGGAGGCCATGGATGGCCCTTCCGGGCTGGAGGCGGCGGCATCCTCTCCGCCTGACCTGATTCTGCTGGACATCAACCTGCCGGAGATGGATGGGTACGAACTGGTGAGGAGGTTGCGCCAGATTCCGGGGCTGGCAGGTACTCCGATTATTGCGCTGACGGCCTACGCGCTGCGCGGAGACCGCGAGCGCATTCTTGCCGCCGGTTGCGATGGCTACATTCAGAAGCCCATAGATGTGGATAGTCTGCCGGTCCAGGTAGCCTCATTCCTGAAAAAACGGGCCGGTTAAGGTCAGGAGGCACCGATGCCGCCGGTCAACCCGCAGGATGTTACCGTTCTGGTCATTGAGGACAACCTGAACAACTTCCTGCTCATCGCCCGTCTGCTGGCGTTTGTTGGGGTGGGGCGCTGCGAATGGAAGGCTTCCGGCTGGCAGGTACGGGAATACGCCGAGACGTTGCCGCATATAGACCTGATTCTGATGGATATTTTCCTCCCGGAACGGGATGGGTATGAGGCGTTGAGCCTGCTGCGGTCTGATCCCCGTTTCAAGGATATTCCCGTTATCGCGATTACGGCCGACGCCAGTGTGGAGAGCATGGAACGGGCCCGCCAGGCCGGGTTTAACGGTTTCATCGGTAAGCCGATAGACCCGGACCGGTTTCCGGAGCAGATTCGGCGCATCCTGCGGGGCGAGCCCGTCTGGGACCCAGGGATGTAGTCGGTTTTGACGGTTAGAGGACGAAATGGAGGCCTTTCAAGGGGCCGCCGGTCTGGAAGTCCCCGGTGTGGGGATGCGAGGTGGGCTGGGGCGGACCATTCTCACCGCCTTCCTGATTCTGGCAATTGTGCCCCTCAGCGTCGTCAGTTGGTACGCCTCCACCCGTCACCGCCAGAATATCCAGGAGGAGGTGACGGGGAAACTGGTTGCCCTTGCCGCCCTGAAAGAGGCGCAGATTAGCCGCTGGCTGGAAGAGCAATCCGCTGCCCTGGATGACCCGCAACTGCAGGACGTCGTCCTCCGGGCGGCCGGAACCGGTCCCGGAGAAATCCGCTCCCTCCTGACCTCTCTTGCATCGCAGAAGAACTTTGAGGACCTGGCCCTGATCGGCCCTCAGGGGCGGGTGGAGTGGGCCGGGGATGCCTCCTGGGAAGGTGCCGCCGTTATTCTGCCCCCTGACCCCGATGCCTTCGCTCTTCAGGTCTCTCTGAATCCTTCCAGAGGGGAGAGCATCCTCCTGATCCGGCCCCTGAACTCGGCCCGATGGCCGTACCTCGGGGCCCGGATGGCCGCAGAGGGCCTTGTCCATCTTCTGGAAGAGCGCGCTGGCCTGGGGGAGACGGGGGAGGTGTATGTGGTGGACCGATGGGGGGTTGCCTGCCCGCAAGACCGTCGGGTCACCAGTCTCGCCATTGATGCGGCCCTCTCTGGACAGAACGGCCAGGGCCTGTATGAGAACTACGCGGGCACCCCGGTCATCGGCATCTACCGGTGGCTCCCCGGTCTGGGCTTGGCCCTGATCGTGGAGCAGACGCAGGAGGAAGCCTTTGCGGGCAACGAGGCGGTGACCACCGCCGTCATTGCGGCCACCCTGGGCGTTGCCATTGCCACGGCGGCCATCGCCGCCGTCGTCACCCGCCAGATTACCCGACCCGTCGTCCGGCTGACGGAATCCGCTCTGCGGATCGCCGCTGGAGACCTCTCCCAGCGGGTGGACATCGCTTCGCGGGATGAAATCGGCATCCTGGCGGATGTGTTCAACCGGATGGCGGGGGAACTGGAAGTGTTATATAATGACCTGGAGGCCAAGGTCGCCGAGCGAACCCGCCTTCTCCAGCAGGCCAACTACCAGATTCAGCGCCGCGCCATCCAGTTGCAGGCCAGCCTGGAAGTCGGGCAGGCCGTCACCTCCATTCTGGACCCGGACGCGCTGCTGGACCACGTGGTGCGCGTGGTGCGGGATTGCTTTTACTACTCCTACGTCGCCGTCTACACTACGGAAGAATCGGGCGATGGGCTGGTTCTCCGGGCCTCTGCAGGGGAGGCTGACCCGTTCCATGGCGCGCGCGTAACCGGGGAGTCCATCGGCGCGGTTGGACAGGCGTTCCGGGACGGCCGGGCTGTGCTGGAAAGCCGACCGGTCTCCATTAAAGTGGGGCCGCCCCTCTCCTACGCCCGGGCCGAGGCGGCGCTTCCCCTTCGCCTGGGGGGCCGGGTGCTGGGAGTGATGGACGTTCAGAGCACCCAGCCCGAGGCCTTTGACCAGGATGACGTCTCCGTTCTCCAGAACGTTGCCAATCAGGTCGCCATCGCGCTGGAGAACGCCCGGGCCTACGCGCTGGAGCGGGAAGCCGCCGAGCGGCTGCGGGAACTGGACCGCTCCAAGCGGCGGTTCCTGGCGAACATGTCCCATGAACTGCGCACACCGCTCACCAACATCATCGGTTTCGCCCGCCTGATGCTGAAGGAGATAGACGGCCCGCTGACCGACCAGCAGCGGCATGACCTGGAGATCATCTACCACAACGGCGAACATCTCCTGGGCCTGATCAATGACCTCCTGGACATCTCCCAGATTGAGGCCGGGTTGATGGAACTGGAGTTCCGGGAGGTAGACCTGGGCGACCTGATCCGCAGCGTGATGGCGACGGCGGGCGCTTTGCTGCGGGGGAAGCCGGTGGTGATGCGGGAAATGGTCGCCCCCGACCTGCCCAAAGTGCGGGCAGACCCCGCGCGGATCCGGCAGGTGCTGTTGCGAATTCTGGCCAACGCGGCCAAGTTCACCGACCAGGGCACCATCACTGTCCGGGCATGGCCGGTGGACGAGGAGGTTCGGGTCAGTATCACCGATACCGGGATGGGTATCGCTCCCGAGTATCGGGAGCGCATCTTTGAGCGGTTTGAACAGGGCGTGATGGAGAACGGTCGGCGCCCTGAGGGGGCAGGCCTGGGGCTTGCGCTGAGCAAAGAGTTCGTGGAGATGCACGGCGGGCGTATCTGGGTGGAGAGCGAGGTCGGGAAAGGCTCTACGTTTACGTTCACCCTTCCCCAGGCTCCGCCATCCCGGTAAACCAACCTGCGACCAGAGGGGGACAGGAGGACACCGACGTTGACCCGGCAGGGAATCTCCCAGAGTGTGGTGGAAGAGATTCAGAAGGCCATCACGGAAGACCAGAACTTCCGGTAATGGCTCGTCGGTCTTCTGAACGCATCGTTCCCCTCCCGGATGGAAATCCAGCAACTCTACGAAGCGATTGATCGGCAAATTGCGGCTTATCGGGAGGAGAGCGAGCGACGGCTGGAGGCTTTCCGCCAGGAGATGGCCGCCCTGCGGGAGGACTTCAGCCGCCACGCTGAGCAGGTTGCCGCGCGGCAGGATGCCTTTGAGCGGCAACTGGAAGCCTTCCGGCAGGAGATGGCCGCCCTGCGGAGCGAATTCCGGCAGGAGATCGGTCGCCTGGAGGCCGCCCTAGGCGCGCTGGGGGCCCGCTGGGGGATGATGGCCGAAGAGGCGTTCCGGAACTGGGGATAGAGGTATACACCTCGGTGTATGATGTCGGTGGCGCAGGCTGTCAGCCTGCGACGGGGCAGGGCAGGAATGACAGCGATGATTGCTATTGCCAACCATAAAGGCGGCGTCGCGAAAACGACGACCTGCCTCTCCCTGGGCGGTAGCCTGGCGGAACAGGGGCTCCAGGTCCTGTTGATAGACCTGGACTCCCAGGCGCATCTAACGCTTTCCCTCGGTCTTCGCCCCGAGGAACTCCGTCACACCGTCGGCGATGTGCTGCTGGAGCAGCAGTCCCTCGTTGCCGTCAGCCGGGAGACTCCGGTGATGGGCCTGGACCTGGTTCCGGCCAACGGCGAACTGGTGGTCCTGGACAAAGCGCTCTATGGTCGTCCCGGCTATGAGTACCGGCTGCGGGAGGCCCTGGGGCGGATGTCGGTCGCCTACGACTTTGTCTTGATGGACTGCCCGCCTTCCTTCGGTACACTGACCCTCAACGCACTCACCGCCGCCGATATGCTCATTATCCCAACGCAATGCGAATACTACGCCTGGCGTTCCCTCCGCCCGATGCTGGAACTGGTGACCGTGGTCCGGGAGAAGACCAATCCTGCCCTCCGCTACCGTCTTTTGGTGACAATGTACGATGTGCGGAGCCGCATTCACCGGCTCGTTCTGGAGCAGATTCGCCGTTTCTTCCCCCGGGCCACCTTCCAGACAGTGGTCCAGGTGGATACCCGCCTGCGGGAAAGCCCGGTCCATGGCCTGCCGGTGACCCAGTATGCGCCGCGTACGCGCGCCGCTGAGCAGTATCGGGCTGTTGCCCAGGAATTGATGGCCTGTTTCCCTTCCGCACCGACGATCATTACGGGCCAGCGGAGGGCGTGGCCTGTAGAGCATTCCGTTGCGAGGGTGTGAGCCAGCGACTGTAGGGGCAGGCCTTGCGCCTGCCCTTGGGGATACGGGCAATTCGCTGCGCTTGGGGGAGAGGCCGGGGGCATATGCGTTAACTTAAGGGGCTGCGCCGGTTGGGTCGCCACCTTCGGCGGCACCCCCTCCCTAAACTTTGGCTTTTTGGGCGAAGGGGCGGAAAAGAAAATTGAGAAGCCGCCCCAAACCGGCGAGAGAGGGTAAAAAGAAAATATTTTTCATTGCGGCGGCGAAGCCGCCGCAATGAAAAATATATTCTCTTTTACCCCGCTGGCGAAAAGGCCAAACTCTTGGAGGGGGCCGGGGGAGGGGCGAGGCAAGCGCGCCGAAAAAGTTCGTGCCATGGGGCTGTTCGCCTGCAGATATAGGTCAGGCAGCCCGCGCTATAAGATGAACTGTGGGTCAACTCCTGTAACCAGAGTGAGGAATGGAGGCGATGGACTCCTTCAAGCAATCGCTGGAAGAATTGTTTTCGGGGTTCACCCCACCGGAGCCGGAGGTTTCCCCCCCTGCTTCTGAGAAAAGGCGGCCGGTTCCCACTCCGACCCCCTTCCCACCGGCAGAGGGCGTACTTCCCAAAGAGGGAATCCCCAGGCCGATGAGCCCTGGGGCTCCGTTGATAGGAGCCCATGTCCGCAATATTCGCGCGCAACTTCTGGGAAATGCGTTGATCATTCTGGTCGTTATCCTCTGGACGGCTTTTCTCATCGGCAGCGCGATGGCCCGGATCAATCGGGCAACGGCACAGGTGGGGGTGGAGACCGGGCGGGCCAACGCGGCGCTGGTTGCCAGCCGGGCGGCGGCGGAGCTCTTCACCACCATCGATCAGGCGACCCTGGCGCAGGATCCGGAGATGTTTGTGAACAATGTCACCGCCGCGCAGAAGCGGCTGAAGGAGGCTCAGGACCACCTGCTGGAGAGCGCGGCGGACCTGCCGTTGCAGGATCCCCTCTGGGCCGAACTATCTCGCCTGGGGGCGGCCGTTACCCACGCGAATACCTCGGCCACCTTTCTGGTGGAGCAGGCGCGGCTGGCTCGTTGGGGAAGCATTCGGGCTTCCCAGTTGTACCTGATTCCCTATTATCTGAACAAACTCAATGAAGCGACCGCGCGGGTGGAGCAATTGACGGAGGAACGGCTGGCGGCGGCCCGCGCTGAAACGGAGGCGGCACACCAGATGGTGCGCAATGTGGCCATTGCCTGGGGCGCGGTTCTGCTGCTGGTGATTCTGGGGGTCAACTTTGTGCTCCTGCGAAGTATCGCTGCGCCGCTGGAACATCTGGCAGAAGCATCTGCCCGCCTGGCCTTGGGCCGCCTGGAGACCCGGGTGGCCATAGAGCGGGCCGACGAATTCGGTCGTCTGGCCCTGGCCTTCAACGATATGGCCGATCGCCTGCAAACACTGTATAATGAACTGGAAGACCGGGTGCGGGAGCGGACTCGCGCCCTTCAGGAAGCCAACTACGCCCTTCAGCGGCGGGCCATTCAACTGGAGGCCAGCGCCGAGGTGAGCCGCTCCATCATCTCCATTTTCAATGTAGACGAGTTACTGCGGCGGGCTGTCAACCTGATTCGGGACCGCTTTGGCTTCTATCACGCCGGGATTTTCCTGATAGATGAGACGGGTGAATGGGCTGTGCTGCGGGAAGCCACCGGTGAAGCGGGGGCCAAAATGAAAGCCCAGGGCCACCGCCTGCGGGTGGAGGAGACCAGCATGGTCGGCTGGACCGCTCTCCATCGCAAGCCCCGCATTGCCCTGGATGTGGGGAAAGAGGCCGTCCGTTTCGCCAACCCGCTCCTCCCCTATACCCGTTCGGAGATGACGCTCCCCCTGATGGTCGGCGGACGGCTCCTGGGTGTACTGAACGTC
>DAOTWL010000232.1:0-14076 GCA_034435875.1 Anaerolineae bacterium | reverse complement strand
GGCTGAGGCCCTGCCAGTTGCCGTGGGTGGGGAAGAATTCGTCCAGTAAAGAGGGTATCCCCATCCGTTCCATCTGGGCCAGTAGCAGGGGGATGTCATCCACCCGTTCGTTTGTCACTGTTGGTCTCTCGCTCATACCAGAAGTTTACCTCAATTCTCAAAACTGGTCTAAATTTGAGCGAACCATGGGTGTATAGTTTAACAAATCGCCTTGGTCTAAGCGCATTGATTGCCTATGCGGCATTCGTAGTGCTTCATATTCCTTTCTGGGGGCTTGGCGGGACAATCCAGATTGGTGTGTGGAGCATTGTGATCACGATCCTCTATGTCAAGCGGAGAAACCTGCTTGCTTGTATGCTGATGCACATCTTGAACGATGCCTATGCTTTTATTCTCTTGCTGACATTGTTCGCTCAATATTTACCGCGATAGGAACACCAGCCGCCCAACATGCCCATCCAGCCGACACGCTTCGCTCGCCACGCTCGCTCGCGGCGGCTGAAGCGCGAGCCGTTGGGCGGCCTAAACATCCGCCCTATCGAACTCAAGGGGGGCAGAATGAGCAAGACACACAAGGTTTCCATCATATTGGCACTGGCCGTGCTGACGGCGTTGAGCGTGAGCCTGATTCGTGGATGGCCTCCATTGGCCGTCGCTGCCGAACGAGCACAGACTCTCGAAAGCGACACGCTGTTCTTCGTCAGCAATTCGCAACCACAACCTCGCATTCAACGGGTGGCGGCAAGCGAACCGAGACGGTTGGCAGAACAGGCTATGTCGGCTACTGCCGCGAACGTCCCAATCAATGCCGCAATGTGCGAGGTTTTTGGACTACACGCCGCTCCCAACGGCCGCTGGATCGCCGTGGAGATGGACTGTGAGGCGAGTTCTCACACACTGCTGCTGGATGTCGCCACGGGCCAGATACGCCCGGCGGAGCCGGAACCCTGGCGCGAGAGTTTCTTCCTCAACTGGGCCCCCGACGGCGACTCTTTTCTGCTACGCGTAGACCCCATCGGCGACGACCTCATCCTGCTGGTGAATGTGCGGAACAGCCGGTTTGAGCGAATGGATGTACCGCCCTTCACCTACGACGTCGCGTTCTCGCCGGACGGTGAACGGGTGCTGTATGCCCTGAGCCAGGGGTTGGGTTTCGGCAGCGAGGCCTGGATAATGGATCGCAACGGGCGCAACCGGGAGCAAATCATCAACGACCCGGCCCATATCATCGCTTATCCGCGCTGGTCGCCGACCGGGGAAGCCATTGCCTACATTCGGATGGAAGACAGCAACATCCCCTTCACGGTGGGGGAGTTGGTGTTAGCAGATAAGAATGGGCGCAACGGGCGGGTGATTGCCCCGACAGACGCCGGGCACGGCTACCCGCCGGTCTGGTCGCCGGACGGGCAGGAGGTGGCGTTCGTGGTGCGGGAAAACCCGGCAGAGAGTGCGGCCGATATAGCCGCGCCGTACCTGGAGAGCAACATCTACCTGGCCGATAAAGCATCCGGCAGTGTGCGGGCGCTGACGCGGTTTGAGAGGGCATTGACTGAGGCGCCAGCTTGGTCACCAGATGGGATGTGGCTGGCCTTCAGCACCAACGCCGGCGGTGTGCCCGACATCTGGCTGGCGGATGTGGCGACTGGAGAGGCGCGGCAGGTGACGCGGAATGCCAACGCCCGTTGCCCGATATGGGTGACAGGACGGGAATGAAAGGAGAGTGGGATGAGCAGACTTCATTTTTTGCGAATGGTTGTATTGGCTCTCATAATGGGATTGGCGGCTTGTGCACCCAACCTGGCGACATCTCCCCTGTCAACACCGGCCTCTCCTCTTCCGACTTTCACATCATTGCCTTCGCCGACCTGGACGCCAACGGCGGAACCGAGTCCAACGCCTACGGAAACACCGTGGCCCACACCGACACAGACACCAACATCAACACCGGTGCCGAGGTATACCGGCGGGGTATGGGAGTGTTGGGACAGAGGGCAAAGCGTACCCTGCTCATATGATGCCTCTCTCTCCTTGAGGCAGATGACCTTTGTCTCTGACACAGAGGCGTGGGCAGTGGGGGCGGGTGGGTACATTTCCCGCTGGGACGGTTACACCTGGAGGCGGGTGGAGAGCCCAACGGATAGGGAGTTGAACGACGTTTTCTTCCTCTCGCCGGACAACGGTTGGGCGGTAGGAGAAGGGGGAACGATTTTGCACTGGGATGGAAATGCGTGGTCGAAGATGAGGGAAGAGCAACCTCTCAGCCAATTTGTAGACGCTCCGAGATGGAACGCTGTTGCCTTTGCAAGCTCTGATTACGGTTGGGTAGTAGGGAGTACTTCCACCGAAGGAGGAAGTACAGCGAGTGCAATGTACTGGGACGGTACAGGATGGAAGAAACCATCAATGCCACCAATATTTTGCGATAATTGTTTTCTATGGGATGTTACGGCATTTGGATTCCAAGACGTTTGGATAGCAGGCGGGAATGAAGGTGGATTAGTGCTTTATTGGGATGGAACTAATTGGCACCAAATTCCCAATTCTTTCGACCGGTTAGATTTTGGGAGATGCTGGCTATATTCCATTAGCGCCATTTCAAATAATGACATCTGGATATCTGGGACGCTCTTCTTTGGTGGAGGAGATATAGACGATAAAGGGATAGTGATCCGATGGAACGGCACAGAATGGATGGATATGCAATTGCCCGAAACGGGGTGGACATACTCTATCTTGATGGTCTCGGAAAATAATGGCTGGGTTGGCGGTGATGATCTGTTTCATTGGAATGGGCAAATATGGGAGAAAGCAACCAACCCGGCTGTTGATAGGATCGTAGATATAGAAAGCAGTCCTAACGGAGAAATCTGGGCATTGACTCAACATGGGGCCTTCCTGCATTTGAGCTCAAAGTAGGGAGGGGGAGATGAACGACCATCAGAAATTCCACAGTGATACAAACCCACAGCGGGACAGTGAGCCAGCGATTATGCACTTGTCGGCATGCTATAAACTTGTCGCGTTGAGTGTGGTTGCGGTAAGTATTTTGTTGCTTATTCTCGTCTCTCATCCTACAGGTCTTTCTGCGCAACCTATGGTTGCTCCTAGTGCTCAAGTCGCGCGATTCCTTCAACCTCCATACTATGGGACGGTAGGATTAAACTCTGTGTATGACCATGAGTACCCTCTTTACGGGGCAGAAGCAAATGTTGATCCCGAGAATGCCTTTATTATAACTTCAACGGTCAGACATTACGATGGTACACGTTACTGGAATCTGGCCTACAGTGGTCACAACGGCTCGACTATGACCTGGATTACGCACTTGTTCGCGCTTCAGCACCTGGCAATGTTGCCTACGCCGGCTGGCGTGACCCAGCTAACCATCAAGCTAGAGAGGGACTCTACGTACGTATTCGCCACAGCAATAACTACCACACAATCTACGGCCATATGAGTGTCCTACGGGTGCGCACGAATGAGGAGGGCATCTGCGGAACAGCGGAGTTCAGTTGCATCCTTGGCATCAGCGGTAATACGGGGCACTCGACCGGTCCTCATCTCCATTTTGAACTTGAACCTCCTGGCAGTACCGCCTCTGTCAATCCATACGGCTGGATTGGAGGAGCAGGAAATGACCCGTGGCAAAATTGGTCAGGGCTTGCCAGCCACGACGTTTGGTTGCGCTATCCCAGCATCACCAACAGTGATGTCTACCCTTCTGGTGCACCTCTCACCGCCCCACCGATCAACGAGAACGAACCGGGCGCATTCACCGTGGACGACGGCGATACCGGCTTATTTGTCGAAAATCCTGACCGCTGCTGGACGGCAGACAACACGACAGGTTGGGCCGGCGACCACCGCTGGCGGAATGTGCCCGCTCAAAACCCGGGCAACTGCACGGCCACCTGGAACTTCCCCGGCACGCCCGGCCGCTACAACGTCTTCGTCTACGTCCCCAATATCCACACTACCGCCGACGCCGCCCAATACACGATCCAACACGCTCTTTCTCCCGCCCTTCCGGGGGTCAAAATTACCAACAGGGCTTATGTCAACCAAGATGTGTACCCGAATACATATCACCCTTCATCCTGGGTCTACATCGGCACATACTACTTCAACAACCAACACGGTACCGACTATGTGCGGCTGGAATCGTCGCCGCTGAATCCGGTCGCCGATACGATGATGGCCGCCGACGCGGTGCGGTTTGCGCCTGTGCGGTATCGCACCTACCTGCCGCTGGTGCTGAAGTGCTATCCGGCGATTCCGCCGGCCACGCCGGTGCTGAATGATATTGAGAATTCAGATCATGACGGCAACTATACGGTCAGTTGGCAGCCGGCTTCCGGCGCGGAGACGTATACCTTGCAGGAAGCCACCAATCCCAACTTCAGCGGTGCGGTGACCATCTACTCCGGTGCGGGCCTGTCGTGGGTGGCGACGAACAAGCCGGTGGGGACCTACTACTACCGCGTGCGAGCGACGAACTGCGCCGGGAATAGCGGCTGGAGCAACGTGCGCTCGGCAACCGTTTTACCGCCCACGTGGTTCTCTGTGGTAGCCGACACAATGGTGCTGCCGGCTATCCCACTACGAATTATGGCAGCGCTGAGGATATGTGGGCCGGGTATGATACATGGCTGAATCCGGATGGGAAGAACGCACGCAGCCTGGTGCGATTTGACCTCACTGCCATTCCGGCGGGTACGTCTATCAGCCAGGCGACGCTATGGCTGTATCTGCGTAGTTCCTACGACGTGCCGGACACGTCGCGCGTGATTGCGACTTATCGCGTCGCTTCATCCTGGACAGAAGGGGGAGTAACGTGGAATACGCGTCCCGGACTCGGAGGAATGTACGGTTGGGTCTCTGTTCCTCATGCAGAGTGGAGATGGTATGCGATAGATGTGACTGACCTGGTACGCAGTTGGATCAGCGGGCAATACAGCAACTATGGCATTTGGGTCTTGGGCAACGAAGATTCGGCTCATCCGAATTGGCGAGGATTTTGTACACGCGAGGGTGGATGCGGGGCATGGCTGCAAATCACCTACAGTGGGACGATGGGAGGAGGAGCGTCACCTGGAGTGCCTGGAGTGATGCCGGAAACTTTCCGTTCACCACTTCCGTTGCCGGAGAGACCGGATGTTCTACCGGAGATGTTCCGTTCGCCATTGCTTATTCCTGATCAGCCGGGCGTTATGCCAGATACATTTCTTTCACCGTTGACGGTCACGGAACCTTAAGGGGAGATTGCTCTGAGAGCCGCCCAACACTACGTCCAGCCGACACGCTTCGCTCGGTCGCTTCGCTCCCTCGCTCCGCGTGCGGCTGACGCTTACCGTTATGCTGGGACTGTCAACCTAATCCCATTTAGCCGCCCTGCTAAACTCATGCGCCTGTGCATTGTTGAAGGAATGGAGTAGAATAGAGATCGGGCAACACGAACATTCAGTATGGGAGAGTGTGCGATGACCATTAGCGAGAAAATTCAACAGCATGTTCAGAAGTTGCCTGCCTCTCTTCAGGCAGAAGTGCTTGACTTTGTCGAATATCTCTTAGCCAAAGTAGGGAGCCGGGAAGAGGAAGATTGGTCAGATTTGTCTCTGGCCTTTGCGATGCGCGGCATGGAAGATGAAGCCACGCCGCTATACACCACTGCCGACTTGAAGATAGTGTTTGCATGAAGCAAGCTGGCCAGGTTGTATTGTTTCGGTTTCCTCAGGCCGACTTAGCCGAGGGAAAACTGCGGCCTGCGCTTCTGCTGGGCAAGTTGCCTGGCGAGTACGATGACTGGCTGATACGCATGATTTCCTCGCAGATGCGCCACGCCATTCCAGAGTTTGATGAAATTGTCCACGAAGATGATCCCGACTTTGCTGAAAGTGGTTTGAAAGCGGCCAGTGTGATTCGGATAGGGCGTCTGGCCGTTGTGCAAGGGGATATTCTTCTTGGTGCGATAGGCCAAATTGCCCCAGTGAGACTCCAACGCATCAAGCGGCGTTTAGCCGAGTGGTTGACGCAGTCGTAGGATTCATGCGCTCAAACAAGTGAGGCGGGCGGCTAACCAGCGGCTGGAGCCGACCGCGCCTTCGGCGCTGCGGCTCAGCCGCAACTCGATGTGTTAGGTGCATTGACGTTCGCGCGATGCCGTGTATCGTATGGACGGCTCGATTTGACAATTGTGATAATTGTGATATACTCTACATGGTGAGGTGAAAAATGAAAGTTGAATTCTTCAGTGCCGAGTGCAAGTTGTGCAATTCAACTCTCGACTTGCTGTATAGCACTTTTCCTAATTTGCCAATCATCGTCCATCGTCAATCCGAGTGTGTGGACGGCTCGTGTTGCCAGTTGGCAGCAGCCTACGGCGTTCGCGCTGTGCCTTCACTCGTCGTGGACGGCAAAATTGTACTGGTCGGACGACCAAGTTCGTCGGAACTGGAGTCGCTATGCCGGTACTTTGGCGGCATAGCCCGAAGTGCCAATACGGGCGAGCTTCATCACAGGGAGGATAGCGCCTAACCAGTGCTTGCTAAGAAACAGCCCCGGCCGGGGTGAGGGTGAACCCCAAGCGCGCGGCTTTGCGTTGCAGGTGGCGCAGATCGCGCTCGCGGAACTGCTGTTCGTACTTCTCAGCGCTGCTTTGCTGATACTCGACTTTGCACTTTAACAGGTGATAGACAATCCGGGCGATCTTGTGCGCGGTGGCGACCTGCGCCTGGGCCGGCCCAACCCGGGCCTTCAGCCGGCGATAGAAGGCGCCCAACGCAGAATGACTACGGGCCACCGAAGCGGCGGCCTGCAAGAAAGCCTGGCGGGCGCGGTTGTGGATCTTGCCGGTGGTGGAGCGGATGATCTTGCCGCCGGTGATCTGGTTGTTGGGGGCCAACCTGAGCCAGGAGCAAAAGTGCTTTTCGGTCGGAAACTTGCGCATGTCGGTGCCGATCTCGCTGATGATCTTTTGGGCCAGGTCGAGGCTCAGGCCGTCCACGGCGGTGAGATCAATGCCGGTAATGCGCCGCAGGTGCTGGCGCACGTGGACGGGAGAGTCCTTGGGCAGGTTCTTGCTGTTGGAGCCCCGTTTGTTGACCGGCAGAGGATCCTGATCGTTGGGGGCTGGGTCAGGCCAGTCGGGGCGAACGGCGGAGTAGGTGCGCTTGATCTCGGCATCCCAGGCCTCAATCTGGCGGGTGTAGAAGTCATAGAGTTCCAGGGCCTGCCGGAGGACAAAGAGGTGCTCCTCGCGCCAGGTGCCGGTCAGGGCCTGGGCGATCTCCGCGGCGCTCTTCTTGCATTGCGGATGGCGCAGGGCGGCCAGCTGGTGCGGGTCGCGCTCGCCGACGACGATGGCGCGGATAATGCGCAGGCCGGTGTCGCCGGTGGGGTCGGAGACGGCCTGATCGAGGCGGATGTTCATGTGAATCAGCGCCTTCTGCATGTGCAGCACCTGGGGCGAGCGGTGTTCGATGAGCTGCGCGCGATGGCGCAGCAGGGTGCGCAGGGCGATCAGGTCGGCAATCGGGGCGGAAGGACTGGGTCAAGAGACCGAGGGAGTGCAAGGTCTGAATCCACTGGCAGTCGAGCACGTCGGTCTTGTGGCGCGCAGGAAGGCGGCGGGCGAGGTTGCCGCTGATGAGGCAGCAATGGATGCCCCGTTGCTCCAGCACCACGAACAGGGGGATCCAATAGACGCCGGTGGATTCCATGGCGATGGTCTGGATGCCGTACTCGACCAGCCAATCGGCCAGGGCGTGGAGGTCGGCGGTGTAGGTGCCGAAGGGACGCACGATTTGGGTCTGGTCGGGGCCGGGGATGCAGACGTAAATCTGCTGTGCGCCGATGTCAGCCCCGGCGGCGTGGGGGTTGACGACGGGCAGGCCTTCGGTGGAGCGGATTTCGCCCTGGGCCAGTGGCTGGGCATGGGATTTAGAGCGAGCCATTGGGGACCTCCTGAGATCAGAATGCGTCAGGCCCGGCCACCAGGATAAGATAGCTTGCTAATCGGGGTCGCCAAAGGCGCCACCGGTGTCGGAATCATCGTGGTCGGAAACCAGGTTGCACCTCGGGTCGGGCAGGGAGCCCGGACACCAATGCGAAAGTACGGCTTGCGTGCCTGACGCACCAAGTATATCATAGTTGGAGGGCGACTTCATCCGGGGGGAAGGCCGGCGCGCCGGCCAGGGAGAGTTGCACCCGACAGGCTTCGCCTCGCGGCGCTCGCTCCGCGTGCGGCTGATGCGCGTGCCGTTAGCCAGCCCTTGGCTATTCTGCCACATCGGGATACAATAGAGATCGCAAGCCGTTTGGGAGAGCTATCTCATGGACATTCAGGACATTATTGAGGCCATCCGCCATAACCACATTCGTATCACCGACCATGCCGACGAAGAAGCGCAGGCCGACCAACTGTCCTTTGACGAGATTTTCTTCAGCGTCTTGCACGGTGAGATTATCGAAGAGTATCCTACGGATAAGCCTTACCCAAGTTGTTTGATATACGGTGACAATTTTGTCGGGGAGCCAATTCACAGTGTATGGGCGTACAACGCTGCGACGAAATGGGCGGTGTTGATTACGGTATACCGTCCCGATCCCGAACGGTGGATCAATTGGCGAATCCGGAGGAAGAGATGATGCCCTTTGAGAGGTGTCCTGTTTGCGGTGGCGAACTGGTTGAGAAAGAAGTGGAAAAACTGCTTAAAGGCGGTGTACATACAGCAGTTCTCAAAGTGCGCGCCGAAGTATGCTTACAGTGTGGTGAGCGATTGTATTCTGCCGAGACGGTCAAACGCTTTGAGCAGATTCGGCAGAAACTGGAAAGGCAAGAGGTTGCCGAGTTTCATCTGATAGGTCAGACCTTTCAGGTAACGTAGGCGTGCCTGCAAATGGTGGGCGGGCTAACCCGCCGCTCCAGCCGACGCCGCCTGCGGCGGCGCGGCTGAGCGGCAAACCGCTAGACGGCCTTCTACCCTGTCCGGACGGCCCGGGGGTACCGAATCGGGCCTCCACCACCCGATGTTGCCTGAAGGCACCGGACGGCATCGCCGGACCGCCAGCCGTTAACGGCGGCCCCTTTTAGCCATTCCAAAGTCCAAAATACTACAAGGAGGTGTGAGATGTCCAAGATTCTGCGGGTCAACATGACCGGCCGGACAGTCCAGTACGAGGACGTCCCCGAGAAGTACCGCTTCCTGGGTGGGCGCGGCCTCACCTCCTCCATTATCTACGACGAAGTGGACCCCACCTGCCACCCCCTGGGCCCCAACAACAAACTGGTCTTCGCCCCAGGCATCATCACCGGCACCAACGCACCGACCTCCGGCCGCGTCTCAGTGGGCGCCAAATCCCCCCTCACCGGCGGCATTAAGGAGTCCAACGCCGGCAGCGGCTGGCCTCAGTCGGTGGGTAAACTGGGGATTAAAGCCATCATCGTGGAGGGCTACCCCAAGGACGGCGGCTGGTGGGGGTTGCACATCACCAAAGACGGCGCCACCTTCTTCCCCGCCGACGAGTATGCCGGCCGGAGCCTCTACGAGGTCTTCCCGCTCCTCTTTGAGCGCTTCGGCAAGAAGGCGGACATCTGCGCCATCGGCGTCGCCGGGGAGATGAAGATGGCCATGGCCGGGGTCTGCTTCAACGATGCCAGCGGGCGGCCCAGCCGCTACTCCGGGCGCGGCGGCCTGGGCGCGGTGATGGGCTCCAAAGGTCTGAAGTTCATCATTGTGGACCCCGAAGGCGGCCCGGGCGTGGAGATCGCCAATCCGGACCTCTTTGAGCAGGGCCGCAAGAAGATGCTGGAGGCGCTGCGCCAGCACGATATCACCAAGCCCAAGGGCGGCCTGAACACCTACGGCACCGCCATCCTGGTCAACATCCTCAACGAGGCCGGCGGCTATCCCACCCGCAACTTCCGGGAGGGCCGCTTTGAGGGCGCCGCGGCGACCTCCGGCGAAGCCATCTTTGAGAACAACAAGAAGCGCCTGGGCAAGGAACTCTACAACCACGCCTGCCACCCCGGCTGCGTCATCCAGTGCTCCAACACCTACTACGATGAGCAGGGGAACGAGATCGTCTCCTGCATTGAGTACGAGTCCACCTGGGCGCTGGGGGCCAACTGCGGCATTGACAATCTGGATGCCATCGGCAAACTCATCTGGCTCTGCAACGACATCGGCATTGACACCATTGAGACCGGTGGCACGCTGGCGGTGGCGATGGACGCCGGGCTTCTGCCCTTCGGCGACTGGCAGGGGGCCATCCGGTTGCTGGATGAGGAGATCCGCCGGGGGACGCCGCTGGGCCGCATCCTGGGCAACGGCGCCGCCTACACCGGTCGGGCCTTCGGCTGGCACCGCATCCCCGGCGTGAAGGGCCAGAACATGCCCGCCTACGAGCCGCGCGCCATCAAGGGCATCGGCGTCACCTACGCCACTTCCACGATGGGCGCCGACCACACCGCCGGCTACACCATCGCGCCGGAAATCCTCAGCGTCGGCGGCAAGGCGGACCCGCGCGACGTCAAGAAGGCGGACCTCTCCCGCAACTTCCAGATCGCGACCGCCTTCATTGACCTCACTGGCCACTGCCTCTTCATCGCCTTTGCCATCCTGGACATCCCCAGTGGCTTTGAGGGGATGATAGAGGAGTGCGCGGGCGTCCTGGGCGCGGATTGGACGGTGGACGATGCGGCCCGCATCGGCAAGGAGATTATGGAGAAGGAACTGGCCTTCAACCGGGCGGCCGGCTTCACCAAAGCCCACGACCGGGTGCCCGAGTTCATGAAGTACGAGCCGCTCCCGCCGCACAACGTCGTCTGGGACGTGCCGGACGAGGAACTGGACGCGGTGTGGTGATAAGCCCCAAAAACAAACACCCGGCACCCCACGGTGCCGGGTGTTTGTTTTGTACGGTTTACGCTGCTGCCAGGATACCCAGGACAGCCATCCAGAACAGAATTTGGACGGCCAGCGCGCCGCCCCAGAGGAGATATGCAGCCAGACGCTCATACCGGTAGAGCAGACCCCCCAGGAGACCGTTGACCGTTAGCACGATCAACCCGATCAACGGGATGAAAAAAATCTGTCCCCGCACCCCCAGGCGGTCCGGCGACCCCAGCGCGTCAAAGTGGAGCGGGAGCAGGGGGGGCAGAGAGGGAAACCGGAAGCAGAGCAGACCCGTCAACGCCAGCAGCGTCCCCAGTGCCGCGGCCAGCATCACCAGCGCCGGCCGGTCCCGCCAGAACTCCCAGCGGGCGAAGGCCGGCCCGTGGGAGGCCTGCTCCACCCACTGGGTCGGACCCATCTGCATCCGGATGTGCAACGTGTGCAGAAATCCATCCCGGTCCTCGGGAGAGATGCCGTAGGCCAGCCCCGGCGTCACCAGAATCACCTGCTCCTCCAGCGGTGCGGTGGCGTGGAACAGGACCGGCCCCACCCCCTCCATCTCGCCGTACCCCACCCAGTGCCCGGGCCAGCGGATACCCCGGAAGCGCAGGCGGCCCGTGACCTCTTCCCCCAGCAACACCCGCTGCACCTGCGGCAGCGGGATGACGTGTTCGCTCTCCCCCCAGAGGATGACCAGCGCGTTGCGGTCCAGAACGTAGGCCGATTGGACCAGGCCGCTGATCCAGTAGCCCATCAGCCCGATGACGATTAGACTGCCCAGGATAAACAGACCGGCCAGAAAGGTCAGCCCGTCCACCGGACGGGTGGCGGCCCAGATGACCAGTCCGATGTCGGCCAGGAGGACGGCGGCAATCAGCGCCAACCCGACCCGCAGGCCGGTCTGGGGGTTGGGATACCATTCAGTCATCCGTTCTTCCGAAAGCGCAAGGGTTGCCGGGCCTTTGGGCCTGGCATCTTTGCCGAATTATACCCGGTTATCCCCGCGTGTCAATTTGTCAGGACTTACGCAGTTCACCCGTAGGACGGGCTTTTCAGCCCGTCTGGGTCGCTTTTCAGCCCGTCTGGACAGCCTGGAAAGGCTGTCCTACAGGGCGAGTGCGTGTTGAGTCTCATAAAGTCGTACCGCTCAGACGGTAGAACGGCAGGCTCTTTGTGGACAGCCGCTGGCCGAACCGGCGGCCGTCTGGCGCTCCCTGAATGAGCGATGGGCGTTTCTCAACACCCGGTACCCGTGTCGGAGTTTGGTGCGCCGGCCCCCATTGACAGCCTTTCCGAAGGCCCGCCATTCGGGGCGGCCGTACCGGTTGGAATGGGAATATACGTCGGGTGGAGGCCCTGACCGGCACGACCTTACAGGATTCAACAGCGTCTTTGTGTGAGAAAAAGCGCGCCCGGTCCGCAGATATCGGATTGCAAAAATCCCGGTATCGGGTATAATATCCCCGGTCACCATACCGCCTGCTGAGGCGGAGAACCCCACAACCCGATCCCGCCATCCACCAGGAGGTGCTGATTGGGTAAACCCAGACTATTATCCCACCCCTCCTATCTCCGTTGGGGCGAATTCGCCATAGAGTCCACTATCCGGGTGCTGGCTTTCTCCAGCATCGGCTTCGTTATCCTCATCTTCTTCCTCGTTCGGGAAGGCTTTCCCATTTTCTGGGAAACCTCACCGGATTATAGTTTCCGGTAAATTGATTGGTGCATCCGGCGAATTTGTGGCAGAATATGGCAAATCTCTGCCTGGAGGTTATGCCGAATGTCACCACTACTTTCAACGGCGGTGTCCCAGACAATGGAGGCCCTCTGCGCAGTTGTCCAGGACTTGCCCATTGGCACCAACCTGGCGCTCTTGTACTTCTTGTGGATGCAAATCAGTGGCGCCCTGTTGCCCAGCCGGGGCGCCCTGTTCCCTGCGCTCCAGGACAGCGGTTTGGAGCCCCCGGAAGTCCGGCGCGCTTGGGCCGCTCTCCGCTACGGCGACTGACATATCGCCGACCTGCTTTCGGCCTGGGCAACCTATGTCACCCCACAGGGGCAGTGGCAAGAGCATCGCTATGGCGGCTATCGTCCTAAGGCCATAGACCTCACTGCCTATTGGCGTCCTGCCCTGCGCGGACTGAAAAGCAAGCACTACCATCCGGGCGCCGGCAAACCCCTCCCCGCTGTGGTGTTGGGCATCGTGACCCGCGTGGGAAGCCTCAACGGGCAACGGGTAGCGGTGATCAGCGATCTACTCTGCGCTGATCTGAACAGTCCTTCCGAGGCCACTTTGAAGAAGCAACTGTTGCATCAAGTGGCCCAAACGCTGGCCGACGATGAGATCCCTGTGCTGGATGCGGGGTTCAAGATCCGTGAACTGCAGTCGCTCCCGCGCTATCTCGTGCGCTTAGCCGTTAATTTCACCGGCCGACGGAATGTCTTGCCCCCCTACACCCGAGGACGGCCACGGGAATACGGCGCACTGGTGCGCCCCCTGCCGCGTAAATACAAGGGCAAGACCCTTCCTGCCACGCCTCCAGACCGAGTAGAGAGATGGACGGAAGAGGGCCTCCAATTCCGAGCCGAGTTCTGGGACAACCTGGTATTGCCGGATGTCAAGGTGCATCCTGACAACCCAACGTTTACGGTAGTCGCCATTTACGACCCGCGCTTTCGCCAGCCGCTGCTCCTGGGTTGCCCCTTGCGTTTAGAGGGGGCGACATTGCGCGGGCTGTTCCGGGACCGCTGGTCAGTTGAGCAAATACCCTTGGCCGGTAAGCAAATGCTAGGTGGGGCACGGCAATTTGTCTTCGCACCGGAGTGCTGTCAACGCCTGCCAGAACTGAACCTGCTGGCCGGTTCAATCGTCACCTACCTGGCAGCCACGTTGCCCGCCGTCCCTACCGGCTTCTGGGATCGTCACTCCAAGCCAACGCCTGGACGGCTGCGCCGTTTGCTGGCAAGGACGACTTTTCCAAAGTCTTGGCCATCGCCGGGGCGAATCCGGAAAAAGGCCAGCGTCTTTGACCCCTTACCCAAGGGAATCCTGGGCCATCGGCGCACCAGACGGGCCAAACCCACCTGAAAACCGGCACAAGGGCCCGTTTTTCAAGGCTCTTTTGCTCCCGGCAGGGGCTTTGACCACCTCCGGGACTTCAATGTCGCGTATCACCACCAT
>DAOTWL010000231.1:0-9423 GCA_034435875.1 Anaerolineae bacterium | reverse complement strand
CCCTCTCACATCCTCTTCTTCGGCCGCAAGGATAACTTCTGGGAAATGGGGGACGTTGGCCCCTGCGGCCCCTGCAGCGAAATCCACTACGACCGGGGCCCGGAGTTCTGCTCCAGAAAGGACGACCCGACCCACGTCTGCGGCGTCAACCGGGATTGCGGACGGTACATGGAACTCTGGAACCTGGTCTTCATCCAGTTCAACCGGAAGGAGGACGGCACCCTGGAGCCCCTGCCGGCCAAACATGTGGATACCGGCGCCGGCCTGGAGCGCCTGGTCGCCGTCCTGCAGGGCGTGGACTCCAACTACAAGACCGACCTCTTCACCCCGATTATGGACCGGGTCCAGAAACTCCTGGGCCATACCGACGAGGAGCGGGAGCGACACATCGTCGGCTACCGGGTCATCGCCGACCACGCCCGCGCCGTCACCTTCCTCATCGGCGACGGCGTCCTGCCAGGCAACGAGGGCCGCAACTACGTCCTGCGCATGATCCTCCGCCGCGCCGTCCGCTTCGGGCGCAAAATCGGCTTTATCCGCCCCTTCATAGACGAAGTGGCGAAGGTCGTCATTGAGCGGATGAGCCCCGTCTTTCCCGAACTGGAGAAACGGCGGGAGTTCATCCTCACCACCATCCGCCAGGAGGAGTTGCGCTTCCTGAAGACGCTGGACGCGGGACTGGCCCGCCTGGACGAGGTGATCGCCGCTGTGGAGGAGCGCGGGGAGCGCATCATCCCCGGCCGGGACGCCTTCCGGCTCTACGACACCTTCGGCATCCCCATGGAGATTATCCGGGACGTGGCCGAGGAGCACGGCCTGACGGTGGACGAGGCGGGATTCCACGCCGCGATGGAAGAGCAGCGGGCCCGCGCCCGGGCGGCGGAAATGTTTGAGGAGATAGACGAAGAGAGCCTGCGGGTGTACCGGGACCTGCTGGAGAGCCTGCAGAAAAAGGGCCTGGTGGGTCCGGAGGGGGTCCTGTACGACCCCTACGAGGCGACGGAACTGGAGACGACCGTCGCGGCCATCCTGCAGGACGGCAAATCCGTCCAAGCCGCCCGCGTCGGCGACAAGGTGGAAGTCGTCCTCTCCGAGACCTGCTTCTACGTGGAGTCCGGCGGTCAGGTCTCCGATACGGGCTACATCGCCGCCTTCGCCAGTCCGGAGGCGGAGGAGCCGGTCTGGGAAATCCGCGTGGACGACATGCGGCGGCCCGTCCCCGGCCTCATCGTCCACGTGGGCGAGGTCACTCTGGGCACCCCGCGCGTCGGCGAACGGGCCTGGGCGCTGGTGGACTACGAGCGGCGCATAGACATCGCCCGGAACCACACCGCCACCCACCTGCTCCACAACGAACTCCGCTACGTCCTCGGCGAACACGTCCAGCAGGCCGGCTCCCTGGTCGCCCCGGACCGGCTGCGCTTTGACTTCACCCACGGCGCCATGCTCACCCAGGACGAGATAGACCGGGTCGTGCGCGGGGTCAACGAGGCCATCCTGGCCAACTACCCGGTCATCTGGGAGTACAAACCGTACCGGGAGGCGCTCTCGGAGGGCGTCATCGCCCTTTTCGGCGAGAAATACGGCGACGTGGTGCGGGTGCTGCGCATCGGCTGGCCCGATGAGCCCTTCAGTCAGGAACTGTGCGGCGGCACCCACGTGGACGAGACCGGCGAAATCGGTTTCTTCTACATCATCTCCGAGCAGGGCATCGGCGCGGGCGTGCGCCGGATTGAGGCGGTGACCGGGCGCGGCGCGGTGGAGTGGGTTCAGAAGCATATGCGCTCCCTGGAATCCATTTCGGCCCATCTCCTCTGCTCGCCAGAGGAGGTGAACCGCAAAGTCCTGGAGTTGCAGGACGAACTCCAGACGGCCCGCAAGGAGATCGCGCGCCTGCAGCGGCAACTGGCCCGTTACCAACTGGAGGACCTGCTGGACCAGGTCCAGGAGGTGGCTGGGGTGCCCCTGCTGGTGGCCCGGGTGAACGTCCCGGATATGGACACGTTGCGGGAGATGACGGATTGGTACCGGGAGCGGGTCCGCTCCGGCGTGGTGGTGCTGGGCACGGTCCTGGAGGGGCGTCCGGCCTTCGTGGCGGCGGTCACCCCCGACCTGACCCGGCAGGGGGTGGACGCAGTGCAACTGGTGCGCGGGGTCGCTCAGGTGGTGGGCGGCGGCGGCGGTGGACGGCCCACGCTGGCCCAAGCGGGCGGCAAAGACCCCCGCCGCCTGGACGAGGCGCTCCGCCGGGCCCCGCAACTCCTGCGGGAGGCCCTGGGCGGCGCATAGCGGACCCGCGCCCGGCATCTCCAGAAGTGCCTGGCACATTGGAGCCGGGAACTGTTAAACTGTGCCTGGGGTAGAGAGAAAAGAAATGGCAACATTAACTCTGCAACTGCCCCTCCAGGTATACCAGCAATTGTGCGAGCAGGCCGACCGATTGGGCAAATCACCGCAACGGGTTGTTCAGGAATGGCTGATAGAGCGGCTGGATGTATTGGCATCGGAAACAGATAATGAACGAGCGCGGGTCAAGGCGGCCCTGCGCGCCGCCGGATTGTTAGGAGAATTGACTCCCGCTTTGCGCGAACGCGCAAACCCGACTGTTCCCCTGGAAGAGATAGAAGCCGCTCTGGCCCGGGCCAAAGGGCCTTCATTAAGCGAAATTATCCTGGAGCAGCGGGGCCCAAGAGAGTGAGCATCTTCTACTTGGACGCCAGCGCGGTGGTAAAACGGTACAGTCCTGAGCCGGGCAGTGGCTGGGTCAAATTGCTCACCGCTTCTGAAGCGGAACACACGGTTATTCTGAGCGAAATCACACTGGCAGAAGTAGCGGCGGCTCTGGCAGCGAAACACCGCGCGCCGGGTGGCATTACGCGCGTGGAGAATCCCGCCCTGTACCCATAAACATGCCGCATATCATCTCCCTTCACCCCGACGATGACCTGGCCGTCCTGCGCCACAAATTGCGCCAGGCGCTGGTAGTCAGGCACGAAGCGAAGCGGAGCGCCGGAACCGCCGACGGACGGGTCATCATTGTCCTTCCCTGGGAGACCCGTCTCTTCTCCAACCCGCTGGACGGCGAACGGGTGCGCCGGGAGGCGGAGCGGTTGGGCGCTGAGGTCGCCGTCGTCTCCGAGGACCCGGACCGGCGGGCCTACGTCCGCTGGATCGGACTGCCGGCCTTTGCTTCCGTCGCCGAGGCGGAGGCGGCCCGGCACTGGCCCCTTCCGGAACGGGAACCCCTGGAGCCGCCGCCCCGCGCCTGGTGGGAGGAGGAAGTCCCCCTCCGCCCACCCCCGGCCCGCCCGCTCCCTCCCTGGGCCCAGAACGTCCGCCTGGGCGCCCGGCTGACCGTCTTCGTCGCTACCCTTTTGGTCATCCTCGCCTTCGCCTACGCCGTCGTCCCCCAGGCCACCGTCACCCTGGTCCCCACGGTGGAGACCGTCCGGGCGGCCGTCCCCGTCTGGGCCGGGCTGGATACCCAGGCCGTGGACGCCGCCGGCGGACGGATCCCCGCCCGCCGGGTGGGCGATTACTTCTCCGGCAACCTGGAGGTGGAGACCACCGGCACCGCCGCCTACGAGTCGGGCCGGGCCACCGGCACCGTCCTCTTCACCAACATGCTGGGCCAGGAGGTCACCGTCCCTGCCCGCACTATTGTCCGCACCTCCGCCGGCGCCTTCCCGGTCCGCTTCGCCACCACCCAGGATGTGACGGTGCCGCCCTTCGGACAGGCCCCGGCCCCCATAGAGGCGCTGGAGGAGGGGCCGGTGGGCAACGTGGGCGCGGGCCTCATCAACCAGGTGGAAGGCGTCAGTGCCCTGGCCCTGCGGGTCATTAACCCCGAACCGACCCGGGGCGGCGGCCTCCAGGAGGTCCGCGCCGTCTCCCAGGAGGATATGGACCGGGCCCGGGAGCAGTTGACGGCCCGACTGCTGGAGGAGGCCTACCAGGGCCTGCAGGCGTACCTGGAGCCAACCGAGGTTCTTTTCCGGCAATCGCTGGAGATTCAGGCCAGCGAGGTCTCCTACGACCGGTTCCTCTACGAACAGGCGGACAAACTGCAGGTCTACATGAAACTGCTGGTCACCGGGATGGCAGTGGACCGGGATAACGCCGAGGCGGTGGGCTACGCCGCCCTGGTACGCCGTCTCCCGCCCGAGCACGTGCTGATAGATACCGATTTTGAGATTGTGGAGCCGACGGCGGGCCCCGAGAACGGCGTCATCCAGTTCGCCGTCTCGGCAGTGGGCTACGCGGCGGCGGAGGTGGACCCGGAGGTCGTCCGACAGACGGTGCGCGGGAAGCCCGTCGCGCAGGCCGCCGACTTGCTTTCGGCCCGTTGGCCGCTGGCGCAGCCGCCCCAGGTAGAGGTCTGGCCCCGGTGGCTGGGGCGGCTCCCGCTACTACCGATGCGAATCCGGATCGCTGTCAACCCTGGGAGATAACTTCGTTGAACTGGCCACCTGGCAGTTTGGGCCAGCCTTGCCCGGACGGTAATGTCCGGGATCAAAATAAAGCCCTTCGGGCTGTTCAGCCCCGAAGGGGCTTCGCAAAATGAGCCCGGCGGTTTACTGCCGGGCGGAGGCTCTGAAGGCAAGTGAGAGAGGGATTGGTAACCACAATGATGAACGCCTGCCCGGTTTGTGGAGAGCGTACTTCTCAGCATTTGGAAACTCATCTCCGCCAGGAGCATGGAGAGGATGCTTTCCGTTCCGCCGTGCTGAAGGCCAAAGCGGCAGGAATGCCCGATGCAGAAATCGGGGCTACTTTTGGCATCTCGTTTCGTCAGTTAGAACAGATCATCACGGAAGCCTGTGGCGTGAATGTCTCCTCGCTGGCTCCACGGAAGCGGATTCGGGCATGGACACCCCGTAATTTCCAGGAGGAAACAACCACTGTTTGGAGTTTTAAGAAACGGGGTGATTGGGCTACCCATGATGGACGGTATCGCGGGAACTGGTCTCCATATATTCCCCGCAATGTGATTCTGAAATACTCTCGTCCGGGAGACCTGGTGCTGGATTACTTTGTTGGCGGTGGCACAACGGCGATAGAAGCCAAGCTTCTGGGGCGACGCTGTATCGCTATAGACATCAACCCCCAGGCCATTCAACTCACACGGGAGAACTTGTCCTTTCAAATCCCACGATCACTGGAAATCGGGCCAGTCTACGAGCCGGAAACTCATGTTGGGGATGCTCGTAGGCTCTCTTTCATTGAATCGGAAAGCGTAGACCTGATCTGTGCTCATCCCCCTTATGCGGGAATTGTGCGATACAGCGCGCAGGTGGAAGGTGACCTTTCATCCCTCCCTATCCCCCGGTTTCTTGACGAAATGGGAAAGGTGGCTCAAGAGAGCCTGCGTGTCCTGAAGCCTGGGGGAAAATGTGCGCTTCTCGTCGGGGATACCCGACAGTTTCGTCACGTCTTACCTATCGGATTCCAAACGATCCGGGTGTTTCTCAACGCAGGGTTTCGCTTAAGGGAATTGGTGATCAAGCGGCAGCACAATTGCAAGACAACCGGTTTTTGGTATGCGCGTAGTGTTCAGTATAACTTTCTGCTACTGGCTCACGAATATCTGCCGATTTTTGAAAAACCAGTTAGGGGGAAAAAGGAAGAGCCTTCTCCTCCATATGCTTTTTCCTGGGAGTTGCGCCAGGGGACAATCCCGCAACCAGAGGCGAGGGATAAGAGCCTGGAAACAACTTCGGTGTGGATCTTTCCAGCCCACCAGTGGGAATCTGAGATCGTTCGCAATCTGACAAACCGCTTTGCGGCCAGCGGAACTAAATGGGCAGAAATCCGCTTCTCCCCTTGTCCGGTGACGAAGGGCGAAGAATCCTTTTCGGATGGCCCTTTTTCACTCCTTTATGTGTGCGGGTCGCCCGGGGAGGTTCCCCCACGCTCATATCTTAATGGTTTTCTGAAAACCGTTGATGGGATCGCCGAACGTTGTCAGGAGGTTCTCCTGCCCGGCGGTTTCCTGGCCGTGAGAACGGAAGACCTGCGAGAAGGTGAACATCTTTTGCCAGCAGGACTTCTGCTGCTGGAACACATGAGCCGCTACCATCATCTTCGCTTGAAGGAGATCGTGATTGTCGTCCCAGATAGCCCTCCTATGCCAGACTCACAAGAGTATCTTCAAATCGCTCATCATTATCTGCTGATCTTTCGCCGAGAGGACATCGCATGAATCCCAGAAAGACCACCACCGGAACTGTCCTGGAGCAAATGATACTGCCCGCTCTGGAGTATGGTAATTACACCTATGAAAAGCAGGTTGTCGTAGGCCAGCGACTGGGTGGTGGCGCTCACAAGGCTGACATTGTTGCGACGAACGCCCAAGGTGAGAAAATCATCATCTCCTTGAAATGGCAACAGACACCCGGCACTGCGGAGCAGAAAGTGCCTTACGAAATTATGTGTTTGGCTGAGGCTATCCGGACAGGGAGATACAGTCGGGCCTATGTGGTATTGGGAGGAGAGGGCTGGAGCAAGCGCGATTATTTCACCAGCGGTAAGTGGCAGGAGTATATTCGGAACGCCGAAACAGTTAGAGTGGTCAGACTGGAAGAATTTGTTGGTTTAGCAAACCAGGGAAAGTTGTGATTTACTTCACGATGCGCATCCTGGCCCTGGACCTGGGCGAGCGGCGGATCGGCGTGGCGGTCAGCGACCCCACCGGGACGGTTGCCCGACCGGTGGGCGTGGTGGAGCGGAAATCCCGCGCTGAGGACTTGGCCGCCATTGGCCGTCTGGTTGCAGAGTACGGAGTCGGGCGGGTCATTGTCGGGCGGCCGCTGACCCTGCGCGGCGAGGCAGGCCCTCAGGCCCGCTGGGTGGAGGCGTACGCGCGGGCGCTGGCGGAGGCGCTGCCGGTGCCGGTGGAGTTGTGGGACGAACGCTATACCACCGTCGCTGCCCAGGAGATTCTGGAAACGACCCGACGGCCCGAAAAGCGCCGCCGGCGCGGCGAGGTGGACGTCGTCGCCGCCGCCGTCCTGCTGCAGGGGGTTCTGGAGACCCGCCGCGAACGTGAAAACGACCCGGTATTTTGAGGAGCAAGTCCTGCGGAAGCGCCCGTATATCCGACGCGAATGGTGCGAAAAGGCGCTCCGCGAACCGGTGCGGCGAGAAGTGCAGCCGGACGGGCGCGTCCGCTATTGGGTTTTCATCCCTGAACTTGGCAAATATCTGCGCGTGGTGACCCTGGAAGACGGCGTAACCGTGCATAATGCCTTCCCTGACCGGGATTTTCAGAGGTGAAGCCATGAAATTCCATTACTATCCGGATACCGATTCGCTCTACATTGACCTTTCGGAAAGGACCAGCGTGGATTCGCGCGAGGTCACCCCGGGCGTGGTGCTGGATTTTGACCAGGAGGGTCACCTGGTCGGGATTGACATTCAGCACGCCAGTCGCATCGTCAACCTGACCCGGCTGGAAGCTGAATCTCTGCCATTGACCCGGGTTGCTTTGATCGGCCAGGGCGTCCCCGCGAGGTAGAAAGGTGTGAAGGGTGCGGGTGCTGGCACTGGACCTGGGCGAACGGCGGATCGGCGTGGCGGTGAGCGACCCCACGGGGACAGTCGCCCGGCCGGTGGGCGTGGTGGAGCGGAAGTCCCGCGCCGAGGACTTCGCCGCCATTGCCCGTCTGGTCGCCGAATACGGCGCGGAGCGGGTGGTTGTCGGGCGGCCGCTGACCCTGCGCGGCGAGGCAGGCCCTCAGGCCCGCTGGGTGGAAGCGTACGCGCAGGCCCTGGCAGAGGCGCTGCCGGTGCCGGTGGAGTTGTGGGATGAGCGCTACACTACCGTCGCCGCCCAGGAGATTCTGGAAACGACCCGACGGCCCGGAAAGCGCCGCCGGCGCGGCGAGGTGGACGCCGTCGCCGCCGCCGTCCTGCTGCAGGGGGTTCTGGAGACCCGCTTTACCGTAGAGGGCGCAGAGACCGCAAGGGGTGAATAAACGCCTACGGAGGGGAAATATGCAAACAGTAACCATTTCCGAGATTGTTGAGCGTTTGCAAAGATTGCCTGTCGACAAACTCGTAGTGGTATACGATTTCGTTTCTTATCTCTCCGAGCGTGAGATAAGCCACCTGCTTGTCCGGACGATGTCCGAATCTTATCAAACCATGCTGGCCTCTGAATCTGTTCTAAAACGCGATTGGGACCGTCCAGAGGAGGACCTGGCATGGGCCGATTTGTGAAAGAAGTAATAGCGAAAATCATTCGGATCACCACTAACTGACTCATCCAACCGCCTGACCTGCGTATCAAGCCTTCGGAGTCCCAGAAGGGGTGAAGATGAAACAGACGACGCGCATCGCGGCTTTTCTGCTGGCGCTGGCCTCGGTTGGGGTCATCGTCGGCGGGAGCGTATGGACGTTCCGCCGGACCGGCGGGCTGGGCCTCTCCCTCTGCAACATCAGCGCGGCGGGCTCCCCCAAAGAGGTCGCCCTGGAGACCTACATCCAGATGCACGCCGACGAACTCCAGCGCCCCGCCGGCACCGACAACACTCCGGTCACCTTCGTCGTCCAGCCCGGGGAGACGGCGGCGTCGGTCGCCCAGCGCCTCCAGGAGGCCGGCCTCATCTCCGACGCCGAACTCTTCCGCCGGTATCTCCAGTACAAAGGCATAGACGCCGGGCTGGAGGCCGGCACCTACACCCTGCGCCAGACGATGACCATCCCGGAGATCGCCGAGGCGCTCCAGACCGGCCTGCGCCCGGAGCGGGTGGTCACCGTCCGGGAGGGGCTCCGTCTGGAGGAGGTCGCCGCCACCGTCGCCGCGCAGACCGGCATCGCCGAGGCGGATTTCATCGCCCTGGTGACGGCCGGCTGGCGGGAGACCGACCTGAAGGATTACCCCTTCCTGGCCGACCTGCCGCCGGGGACCCGTCTGGAAGGGTATCTCTTCCCGGAGACGTACCGCCTGCCGGAGGAGGTGACGGCCTACGACGTGGTGGCCCGCATGCTGGCGACCTTTGACGCGCGGGTGACCGAGGAGATGCGGCTGGGCGCGGCCAACCAGGGCCTAACCGTCCACCAACTGGTCACCCTGGCCTCGCTGGTGGAGCGGGAGGCCGTCATCCCTGAGGAGCGGCCCATCATCGCGAGCGTCTTCCTCAACCGGTTGCGGAACGGCTGGCTCCTCAACGCCGACCCCACCGTCCAGTACGCCCTGGGCTACGACGAGAAGACCGGGAAGTGGTGGCGTCGGCTCTACTTTGACGAACTGGGCGTGAACTCCCTGGCCGACATAGACCACCCGTACAACACCTACCGCTATCCCGGCCTCCCCCCGGGCCCCATCTGCAGTCCGGGCCTGGCGTCCATCCAGGCCTCCGCCTTCCCGGCCCAGACCGATTACTTCTACTTCCTCGCCGACTGTCACAAAAACGACGGGAG
>DAOTWL010000230.1:0-5018 GCA_034435875.1 Anaerolineae bacterium | reverse complement strand
GATGGGCGTCAACGCAGGTTGACGCCCGGCACAGGAGCGCCCAAGGAGGCCGATTTGCAATCGGCGCTCCGGGCGGCGGGAAGTGAAGAGCCCAATCCAGCCTTAAGTTAACGTTTATGCCCCTTGACTCCCTCCCGGTGGCCCGAAGGGCCGGGGGTGGGGTGAGGAGGTGCAATCCAATGTCTGCTCTTCCGCCTTCCGTCCTGCGGCTGATAGAGACCTTCTCCGAACTCCCCGGCATCGGCCCCAAGACGGCCTCGCGCCTGACCTTCTTCCTGCTGCGGGGGGAGTCGGACCTGGCGCTGCGGCTGGCCCAGGCCCTGCAGGACCTCCGGGCCCAGACGCGCCTCTGCTCCGTCTGCTACAACATCACCGAACAGGACCCCTGCCCTATCTGCAGCGACCCCATGCGCGACCGGGCGACCATCTGCGTGGTGGAGGAGCCGCTGGACGTGATGGCGATTGAGCGGACGGAGCACTATCGGGGGCTGTATCATGTCCTCCACGGCGCGCTGGCCCCGATGGAGGGGGTGTTCGCCGAAAACCTGCGGATTGCCGAATTGCTGCAGCGGGTGGAGAGTGGGGACGTGCGGGAGGTCATTCTGGCAACGAATCCCACCAGCGAAGGGGATTACACCGCCGCCTACCTGGTGGCCAAACTCCGCCCCCTGAGGGTCCGGGTGACCCGCCTGGGACGGGGGCTTCCCGTCGGGGGCGACCTGGAGTATGCCGACCAGGTCACACTGACCAACGCGCTGGAGGGGCGGCGGGAGTTGTAGCGTGTCCGAAACCCGCTGGCGCATCACCTACACCGTAGCGGGCCCTATCCGCTACATCTCCCACCTGGAGCAGGTGCGGGTGTGGGAGCGGGCCATCCGGCGGGCCGGTCTGCCCCTGGCCTACAGCGGCGGCTTCACCCCCCGCCCCCGCCTTCAGGTCGCCGCGCCGCTGCCCCTGGGCTTCGCATCGGAGGCGGAATGGCTGGACCTCTGGCTGGAGGGACCGGTGGAGCCGGAGACCATCGTCCGGGCCCTGACCGCCACCCTCCCCGAAGGACTGGCGATACGGAGCATAGAAGAAGTCCCCCCGGGTGCCCCGTCTCTCCCCTCGCAGGTGGTGGCTGCCGAGTACGAGGTCAGAGTGGAGACCGCGCTGGGGGCGGACGAAATCCGGCGGCGGATAGAGGATTTGCTGGCGGCGGAAACGCTTCCCCGGGAACGTCGGGGCCGTCCTTACGACCTGCGCCCGCTGATTCTGGACCTCTGGCTGGAGGAGGTCCACGCTGGCGAGTGCGTGCTGACGATGCGCCTCTCGGCCCGCGAGGGAGCCACGGGCCGGCCAGAGGAAGTACTGGATGCGCTGGGCCTGGCCGGGAGTTTTTCCCAGGTCACCCGGCGGAGAATCTACCTCACGGCCTCCACAGCCCCTGCCAGAGAAACAGCAGGATCATCATCCCACCCAGAACGGTCTGAATGAGACTGGAAAGGAGACAGCCCGCCAGCCATCCGGTGCCCGCGCGGGCGGCCTCTCTCCAGTCCTTCCGCCGGTAGTATTCCACCAGCAAAACCCCGACCAGGGCCCCGATCAGCCCTCCCGGTACAGCCCCGATGCCCCCCACGAACAGGCCGATGACGAACCCGACCGCGCCGAGGCCCAATCCGGCCAGCAGCGCCGGCCAGGATGCCCCGCCCAGACGGCTGCCCAGGTGGCTGGCCCAGATGTTGGCCGTAACCCCGATGGCGGCCAGTGCGGTCAGCACCGCGAACGTCAGCGGGTCAATCGTGGCGAACCGTTCGGCGAGCGCGTAGACCAGCGCGGCCAGCCAGATCAGTTCCACGCCGGGCAGGACGGGGATCAGCGTCCCGAGCAGCCCGATCACCATAACGCCCACCGTCAGCCAGAAGGCCCACTCCGGAAGAGGCATTCCTTGATCCTAAAAGCAGGAACGTGCCAGGCACTTCCAAAAGAGACCGATCTTAAACTCACACAAAAACCAAAGGCACAAAGATTAAAACTTCGTGTCTCTGTGTCTTTGTGTGAGACCGATCTTGTGCCTGGCACGTCTCTGGTGAGCCGTGCAGGATTTGAACCTGCGGCCAAGGGCTTAAAAGGCCCCTGCTCTACCTGACTGAGCTAACGGCCCCCGTCTACCGAAGAGTATAACACGGGAGCAGGGGATTGTCAAATAGACCGCAGACCACCAACCGTGTTGACACAACCGGAACAGCCGCATATAATCGCTACTGCCCCCATCCCTGTCGTCCATCGTCTACCCAGGAGGTCTCCTATGCCCCTTCTCCAGATGACCGTCAACGGCCAGGCGGTGAGCCTGGAAGTGCCCGAAGGCCGGACTCTGGCCGACGTCCTCCGCACCGACCTGGGGCTGACCGGCACCAAAATCGGCTGCGGCGAGGGCACCTGCGGCGCGTGCACCGTCCTGGTGGACGGCAAGCCCGTCCGCTCCTGCCGCTTCCCGGCCCTCCGGGCCCAGGGCGCGCAGGTGCTCACTATTGAGGGCGTCGCGCAGGGCGGCGTCCTCCACCCCCTGCAGGAAGCCTTCATCCGCTACGGCGCGCTCCAGTGCGGCTTCTGCACCCCGGGGATGGTGATGACCGCGCTGGGGCTCCTCCTGCGCAATCCCCACCCGACCGACGAGGAGATTCGGGAGGCGCTGCGCCACAACCTCTGTCGCTGTACCGGCTACCGGAGCATCGTGGACGCCGTCCGCGCGGCGGCCGGGCGGGATACCGGCCCCTTCATCCCCGCCACCCGGCCGCCCGGGCGCGCGGTGGGCCGTCCCCTCCTCCGCCCGGACGCCCCGGCCAAAGTCACCGGCGCCGCCCGCTACGCCGACGACCTGACCTTCCCCGGCATGCTCTACGGCGCCGTCCTGCGGGCCGGCATCCCCCACGCCCGAATCCGGCGGATAGACGTCTCCGAAGCCCGCGCCCTCCCCGGCGTGCGGGCCGTCCTCACCGGGGAGGACGTCCCCGGCGAGAACCGGCACGGATTGGTCCATTGGGACTGGCCCGTCCTCTGCACCGACAAGGTCCGCTACGTGGGGGACGCCGTTGCACTGGTGGCGGCGGAAAGCCCCGAAGCCGCCCGGCAGGCGCTGGAGCGCATCCGGGTGGAGTACGAGCCGCTGCCGGTGGTCGCGGACGTCTTCCAGGCCCGCCGCCCGGACGCCCCGCGCGTCCACGAAGACCACCCCACCGGCAACCTGCTGGCGGAACTCCACGTCCGGCGGGGGGACGTGGAGCGCGGTTTCGCCGGGGCGGACGGGGTGATAGAGCGGACGTACCAGACCCCGATGATAGACCACGCCTTTCTGGAGCCGGAATGCGCCGTTGCCCGGCGCGGGGAGGATGGACGGATGGAGGTGTACGTGGGCTCCCAGATTCCCCACGCCGACCGGGCCCAGATTGCCGCCGCGCTGGGGGAGGACGTCCGGGTAATCGCCACAATGATGGGCGGCGGGTTCGGCGGGAAGGAGGACATCGCCGCCCAGATTCATGCCGCGCTGCTGGCCCAGGCCACCGGCCGACCGGTCAAAGTCCGCTACAGCCGCGCCGAATCGCTGCTGGCGCACCCCAAACGGCACGCGATGGTCATCCGGGTCCGGCTGGGCGCCCGGCGGGACAGCCGCCTGGTCGCCCTGGAGAGCGAAATCTGGGCCGATACAGGCGCTTACGCCAGCCTGGGGACGAAGGTGCTGGCCCGCGCCGTCAGCCACGCCGGAGGGCCGTATGAGGTGCCCAATGTCCGCATAGACGGGTATCTCTACACCACCAACAACCCGCCCGCCGGGGCGTTTCGCGGCTTCGGCGTCCCTCAGGTCGCCTTCGCCGTGGAGAGCGCGCTGGACGAACTGGCCCACGAACTGGGGGTGGACCCGATTGCCATTCGGCGGCAGAACCTCCTGCGGGTGGGCGCCGTCACCTGCACCGGACAGCGACTGCGGGAGAGCGTCGGCCTGGAGGAGTGCCTGGACCGGGTGGAGGCGGAAATCCGGCGGGAGCAGGGGCTGGGGCCGGAGGAGCCGATCCGCTGGGGCTGGCAGGAGGAGGGGCGCGCCCTCGGCTGGGGGGTCGCGCTGGCCTACAAGAACACCGGCCTGGGCGGCGGCGCCGCCGACTTCGCGATCGCCGAGGTGGAACTGACCGAAGAGGGCGGGGCTGAGGTGCGCGTCGGTTCGGCGGAGATGGGGCAGGGGCTACCGACCGTCCTGACGGCCATCGTCACCGAAGAACTGGGGGTGCCCGGCGAGCGGGTCCGGGTCGTCCCGCCGGATACGGACCGGACCCCCGAGGGCGGTCCCACCACCGCCTCCCGCCAGACCTTCGTCTCCGGCAACGCGGTGCGGCTGGCGGCGGTCCGGCTGCGGGAGCAGATGGCCGCTGTGGTCAGCGAACGGATGGACATCCCGCCGGAATCGCTGGATTTCCGGGACGGGGCCGTCTTCACGCCGCGCGGGGAGGTCTCGCTGGCGGAGGCCGTCCGGTGGGCGCGGGCGGAGGGACGCCCCACCGTCATCCGGCACCGGTACGACATGCCGCCCACCCGGCCCGTGGACCAGGAGGGGGATACCTACGTGGCCTACAGTTTCGCCGCCCACGCCGCGCGGGTGGAGGTGGACGAGGAGAGGGGCACCATCCGGGTGCGGAAGATGATCGTCGCCCACGACGTGGGGCGGGCGATCAACCCGCTGGCGCTGGAGGGCCAGATTGAAGGTGGCGTCGTGATGGGGCTGGGGATGGCGCTGAAGGAGGAGTTTGTCCTGGAGGACGGGGTCCCCCGGACGCGCAAACTGGCCGACTGCCGCCTGCCCACGCTGGCGGACGTGCCGGAGATCGTCTCGTTCATTGTGGAGCATCCGACATCGGAGGGGCCCTACGGGGCCAAGGGGGTCGGCGAACTGCCGACGATTCCGGTGGCTCCGGCGGTGGCCAACGGGGTCTATCATGCGGTGGGGAGGCGCATCCGGCGGTTGCCGCTGCGGTTGAAATAGCGGACAC
>DAOTWL010000229.1:0-4427 GCA_034435875.1 Anaerolineae bacterium | reverse complement strand
TCCTCTGGGAAGCCGACCGCAATTTGCTCACCGACCCGGCCTACGCCCGGGAGGACTGGCGCGGTGCGGCCCGCTACGTGCAGGAGCACCGCGCCCCGGGCGATGTGGTCATCATCTCCACCGGCTCCGTCTTCCCGGCCTGGCTCTACTACGCCGGGGGTGAGGGGATGCTCCCGATGCCGGATGACCCCCTGCTGGATGTCACCCACGTCCTGACCTACACCGAAGTCGCCCGGACGCTGAACGCGGCCCTTGCGACCTGCGCCCCTGCTCTATGCGACCCTGCGACATGCGACATGCGACCTGCTCCTTGTTCCCTCTGGCTTGTCGCCTGGCTGGATAACGTCACCGACCCCACCCGGCTGGTGGAGACGCTGCTGGAGGACGTGGCGCGCGAAGAGCCGGTGCCGCCGTTCCGGGGGCTGAAGGTCCGCCGGCTCCTGCTGGACCGCTCCCCTGATTTCCCCCCTGAACCGCCAATGACCGACCGGCCCGATGTGGAACTCCTGCCGGGGATTCGCCTCTGGGGGTACTCCCTGCCGGAGGGGCCGCATCCCGCTGACCGCTCGCTGGAACTGCGGGTCTGGTGGGTGGCGGACGACCGGGCGCGCTCCGGCGGGCTGACCTATGCCGCTTCCTTCCGCCTGCGGGACGCGCTGGGCACCGAATGGGGCCAGGATGACCGCGTCCTGACCGACGGGGATTACCGTCCAGAGCGATGGCCCACCGGCGTGCCGGTCCTGGGGCGCTTCTTCCTGCGCCTCCCGGCGGGCATCCCTCCCGGCGTCTACACCCCCACGCTGACCCTCTTCACTCCAATGGCGCGGGAGACGATGAGCCTGCGCCCGGTCGCGCTCACTCACCCCACCGCTCAGCCGGAGATGCCCCCGGAGTTCACCCCGGCCCGCCTGGAGGGCCCACCCGGCCCGCTGGCCCTCCGGGGCGTTCACCTTTTTGAGGACCAGGCCGGGATGTGCGGGAGGGTTCTCGGAGAACTTTTCTGGGAGGTCAGAGAGCCCCTCCGGGAGGAATACCGGGTGCTGGTTGCCGCCGGTGGACACCGGGCGGAGAATCCCCTGGCCCCTGCCGACTCCCAGGCCCTCCTCAGTCCGGGAGACCGCATCCGCTCCTACTTCCAACTCCCCTTCCCCTGTCGGGCGCTGGACCTGGAGGCTCCGCTGGAGGTCCGCCTGGTGAGGGCCGACGGGACGGAGACAGGTGGAGTCTGGTATGGCCCGACAGTTGCCGTCCGGACGGGGCGGGTGTTTATGGAGCCGACCGTCCCCTATGAGCCGGTAGGGGCAGAGTTCGGGCCCGGGTTTGCCACCCTGGTGGGGTACCGTCTGGACCCGCCGGAGGTACGGGCCGGTGAGCCGTTCACCGTCACCCTCATCTGGCGGGCCGGCCTCACGGACGACCTCCCCCGCTCCGTGTTCGTCCACATCGCGCCGCCGGATGCGCCCGCGCCGCTGGCGGCCCAGCACGACGGCTGGCCCGCCGGAAGCGCGCGCCCCACCCACACCTGGGTTTGGGGCGAGGTCATCCCCGACCCCCACCCCCTGCCCGGCCTGCCCCCCGGTCGGTATCGGATTCGCGTGGGCCTCTACGCTCCGGACGGAGCGCGGCTGCCGGTTACCCTCGGACCGGAGACCCCACCGGACCGGGCGTTGAGTTTCCCGCTGGAGATTCACTGAGGACGGCGCAATGCGTCCCCGTTCATCGTTCACCCGTGGCCTGCTCATCTGTCTGGCTGGGACAACTGTCTGGTCCACGACCGCCATTTTTATCGCCCATCTGAGCAACCATTACCGGCTGCCGCCCCTGGTGCTGGCCTTCTGGCGAGACCTCTTTGTTGCCCTGGGGCTGGCGCTGGGGCTGGCTCTGCTTCGGCCTCCTCTGCTCCGCGTCCCCGAGCCCCGGCGCAACCTGATGTTTTTCGCCGCGTACGGCTTCACCCTGGCCGTCTTCAACGCTCTGTGGACCACGTCGGTGGCACTCAACGGCGCGGCGGTGGCGACCGTACTGGTCTACAGCTCCCCCGCCTTCACCGCCCTGGCGGAACGCTCCCTCTTCGGCGAACGCTTCGGGCCCCTGCGCGTGGTTGCCCTGGTGCTGAGTCTGACCGGCTGTATTCTGACCTCCGGCGCCTACAATCGGGATGCCTGGAGCGTGAACCCGCTGGGGATTGTCGTGGGGTTGAGTGGGGGGCTGGCATTCACGGCCTACAGCCTCTTCGGCAAAGCGGCCCACCGCCGGGCAATCTCCCCCTGGACGGCCACCTTTGGCGCCTTCACCATGGCGACCCTTTTTCTGCTTTTCCTGCAACGGCGGGCTACCCTGTTCTGGCTGGGCAACCAGGCGGGCGGCTGGGCCCTTCTGCTCACTCTGGCGCTGATACCGACCATCGGGGGCTACGGCCTGTATACGGTCAGCCTGGCCTACCTCCCGGCCGCCGTCGCCAACATTGTCGTCACCCTGGAGCCGGTGATGACCGGTATGATGGCCTACCTCATCCTGGGCGAGCAGATGACGTCCATCCAACTGCTGGGCGGCGGACTGATCCTGGCCGGAGTTTTTCTGCTTCAGGGGGAGCGCAGGTAGCGGGGCTTACGCAGTTTCTCCGGTAACGCAGGCCGCCAGGCCTGTAGATACGGGGTAACATCCTGCGCTACGGAGAATTGATCCGTGTCTCCAGGGGAAGTGTGTGCATCCTGAAGGAGAAGGGAGCCAGGGATAAGGGAAGCCGCGACTTGCGTTCTCTGCCTTTCTGTGCTATGCTTTTTATTAAGCAACCATCAGCCTCGCCTTTCCCCCGGCCCTTCGGGCGGCGAAGGGCCACACCCGGGGCGCCGTGGGGAGGGGATGATGAAGAAGGAGTCGCAAATGACCCTCTGGTATCACCGCCGCACCTGATCGGATAACTGGGGCGCCGGTTGGCGCCCGCAGACCGCTGGGCCTGCGTCCGGGGGCGGCGGGGATGCCGCACCCTGAGACGGATATGGGGGCGCGCCTCCGGAAGCCGCCGCCGGCGTGGGCCGACGGCGGCTTTCTGTTGCCCACGCCGTGCCCGGGCCCCTGCCCGGTCGCGTGGAGATTCCATCTCAAGGAGGTACGCACCATGTCCGAACGTCTCACCCGTTTCTTCGCTTCGCGCTGGGGCATCCTCCTGGCCGGAGCGGCCATCGGCCTCCTGGCCCCGCTCCTCCAAAAGGCCGGCAATCCCACCAATATGGGCATCTGCGTGGCCTGCTTTGAGCGGGACATCGCCGGAGCCCTCGGCCTCCATCGGGTCGCTACCGTCCAGTACATCCGGCCCGAAATCATCGCCTTCGTCCTGGGCTCCCTGATCGCCGCCCTCCTCTTCCGGGAGTTTAAGCCCCGCGCCGGCTCCGCCCCCATCGTCCGCTTCCTCCTGGGCATGTTCGCCATGATCGGCGCCCTGACCTTCCTGGGCTGTCCGTGGCGCGCCCTCCTGCGGTTTGCGGGCGGGGACCTGAACGGCCTGGTGGGCACCGCCGGGCTGGTCGCCGGGATCGCCCTCGGCGTCGTCTTCCTCAAGCGGGGCTACTCCCTGGGCCGCAGCCGCCCGGCGCCGGCCCCCGTGGGGTGGATCATGCCCGCCATTATGCTGGGCCTCCTGCTCCTCCTCATTTTCCGCCCCCAGTTCACCAAAGACGGCCCCATCTTCTTCAGCGCCGAAGGGCCCGGCTCCAAACACGCCCCCATCCTCATCTCCCTGGCCGTAGGGCTGGTCATCGGGTTCCTGGCCCAGCGCACCCGCTTCTGCACCATGGGCGCCTGGCGGGATGTCATCCTGATGGGGGATACTCATCTCCTCACCGGCGTCGGCGCGCTCTTCGTGGTGGCGCTGGTCACCAACCTGGCCCTGGGGCAATTCAAACTGGGCTTCGCCGCCCAGCCGGTGGCCCATTCCAACCATCTCTGGAACTTCCTGGGAATGGCACTGGCCGGACTGGCCTTCCTCCTGGCAGGCGGTTGCCCGGGCCGCCAACTCTTCCTCTCTGGTGAGGGCGACGGCGACGCCGGCCTCTTCGTCCTGGGGATGATTTTCGGCGCCGGCTTCTCCCACAACTGGGCCCTGGCGGGCGTCCCCGACAAACTGGCCGAGGGCGTGCTGACCGTGGGCGGGCCCGGCCCCTACGGACAGGCCGCTGTCATCATCGGGCTGGTCTTCTGCATCGTGCTGGGCATCACGATGCGCGAAAAGTAGCGCAAGGAGGTGCGATTATGACGAAAGTCGTAGACGCGCGGGGCCTCTCCTGCCCCCAGCCGGTCATCCTGGCCCGGCAGGCGATGGAGGAGGGGGAGTTCCCCATTGAGGTATTGGTGGATACCGTCACCTCCCGCGAGAACGTGCGCCGGGCGGCCACCAAGGCCGGCCTCCAGGTGCAGGTGGAAGCGGTGGG
>DAOTWL010000228.1:0-14993 GCA_034435875.1 Anaerolineae bacterium | reverse complement strand
CAATCCAATCTGGAAGGCGCCTTCTCCGGAGAGAGCCAGGCGCACATGAAATACCTGATCTTCGCCGAGCAGGCCGAGGGGGAGAACTTCCCCAACGTCGCCCGCCTCTTCCGGGCCATCGCCTTCGCCGAGCAGGTCCACGCCGCCAACCACTTCAAGGCCCTGGGACACCTGGGCCAGACGGCGGACAACCTGCAGGCCGCCATCGGCGGCGAGACCTTTGAGGTGGAGGAGATGTACCCCGCCTACCGCGCCGTCGCGGAACTGCAGGAGGAAAAGGCCGCCGTCCGCACCACCACCTGGGCGCTGGAAGCGGAGAAGGTCCACGCCGGGATGTACGAGCAGGCCCGCCAGGCGGTGCTGGCCGGCAAAGACGCCGCCGTCGGCGACCTCTACATCTGCGAGGCCTGCGGCTGGACGGTGGAGGGGGAGGCCCCGGACCGCTGCCCCATCTGCGGCGCCCCTCGGGAAAAGTTCCGCAAGTTCTAACTCCACCCTCCTAAAGCCCCCGCAACTCCCCTGCGGGGGCTTTTGTTTGACATTGCACCGCCTTGAGATAGAATAAAAAAGACAGGGGGAACCGGAGAGGAATATCCAGCGTCTGATGAGAAGGCGATGAGCGGAGAAGACCTGCAGAGGGGAATTGCGGCTGCCAAGAGGGGCCAGAAAGGGGAAGCCCGCGCGGCGTTTCGGGCCGTACTGGCGGAAGACCCGACCAGCGAATCGGCTCTCCTCTGGCTGGCCTATCTGGCCGACGATCCTCGCGCCTCCCTGGCCTATATCGCGCGGGCGCTGGAAGCCCACCCCGAAAGCCACCGGGCCCATGCGGCCCTGCGCTGGGCCCGCCGACGTCTGGCGAAACAGGCCGCGCCCTCAGAAGCCGCGCCGTCTGTTCCCCCTCTTCAGGCCCCTCGCCACCCCAGAACCTCCCAGGCCACCCGGCCCTCAGGCGATGGGCCCACCACACCACCCGCCCGAAAAGCGCAGGCCGATAGCCGCCCCGTCCGCTGGTGGCTGCCCGTTATCTGGCTGCTCCTGAGCGTCCTGTGCCTGGGCGTGCTCTGGTTGGACGGATGGAATCCTTCATCCCCGATGGCCCTATTTGCCCCTTCCCCAACGTCCACCCCCACCCCCACGGCGACCTGGACGCCGACGCTCACCCCTACTCCGACCTTCACCCCGACACCGACGCCAACGCCAACCCCAACGCCGACACCGACGCCCACCGCAACTCCCACACCGACCCCCACCCCAACCCCGTCGCCGACGGCGACCCGCCGCCCGCCCACGGCGACCCCCATCCCGCCGTCCGCACCGGTCAACGAAGACCGCTGGATTGACGTGGATCTGACCCGGCAGGTGCTGACCGCGTACGAGGGGGACACTCCGGTGCGGGTGGTGGTCGTCTCTACCGGCCTGCCCCGCACGCCCACGCCGACCGGCCAGTTCCGCATCTGGGCCAAACTCCGCTACGATGACATGGAAGGGCCAGGCTACTATCTCCCCGACGTCCCCTACGTGATGTATTTCTACGGCGGCTACGGCCTGCACGGCACCTACTGGCACAACCATTTCGGCCGCCCGATGAGTCACGGCTGCATCAATCTGCCCACCCCGGAGGCAGAGTGGCTGTTCCACTGGGCCGAAGTGGGGACGCTGGTCAATATTCACTACTGACCCTCATGCCCGGTGCACAGGCCGCCAGGCCTGCATCCGCAGGCTCGAAGCCTGCGCTACGTTCCTCTACCGCCAGAACTGGGGCAGATACTCCCGGTAGGTCGTCAGATAATCGTCCAGAATCCGCTGCGCCACCTCTATATCGGTGACCACCGGGTCCAGGAGCAGGCACTGGAGCGCGGCCCGACGGTCGCCGTTCACCGCCGCGTCCACGCACAACCGGGCCACCGTTATCTCGCGCCGGCACAACTCCGCGATGGGCTCCGGCAGCGCCCCCACGCCGACCCCCTGCACCCCAGCCCCGGTGACCACGCCAGGGACCTCCACAATGGCCCCCTCCGGCAGGTTGGAAATCGCGCCCCGATTGGGCACGTTGACCGCCAGGTGGTAGTGGCGCCCCGCCCCCGCGATGTTCTCAATCATCTCCAGCGCCCCTTCGCTATCCGCCTCGGCCAGCGAGTCCAGACTCAGCCGACCGTCGGCCAGGCGGGCCATCTCCTCCCGCCGGACGTCCCGCACCTGCTCCCAGACGTCCCACTCATACAGGTCCAGGCCGTACTTCTCCCACGGTCGGGTGACGGGGTCGCTGACCCAGGGCAGATACTCGGAGAGGTGCTCGTCGCCAGGGACGGGAAACAGTCCGAAAATCTCGTACATCCGACGGGTCAGCGGTTCAAAGTGGGGGTCCATTTGCGCCCAGCGGGCCGCCAAGAGGGGGTAGAGGTCCTCGCCGGTGAGCCGATCCCGCACGCTCAGCATCCAGGTGAAGTGATTCAGGCCGGCGGCCTGGATGTCCAGCCGCTCCACCGCCTGCCGGATGACCACTTCGCGCGCCGGAATGGTAGAGAGGGAGGCGCGGGTATCGGTGAACCCTTCGGGGACGGTGAAGCCCAGGTCCGCTGCCAGGGCCAGGCCCACCACCGAGTAGCCCACGTAAATCTGGTGACAGAGGCCAACGACTTTGATACGACTATAGCGGGCAATCGCGTCGCAGATGCGGACCATCGGATTGGTATAGTTGATGAGCCAGGCGTCGGGACAGAGCCGCTCCATATCCCGCACAATTTCCATGATCGGGACAATGTTGCGGGCCGCGTGGGCAAACCCGCCCGGCCCACCGTTCTCGGCGTAGGGTTGACGGACGCCATAGCGGAGGGGAATTTCGTAGTCCATCCGCCACAGCCGCTCGCGCGGCGTCACCTCAATGGAGAGGACGACGAATCCGGCCCCTTCCAGCGCCTCGGCGTGGTGAGTGTGGGTGGTCACGGTCATCCGGGCATCCCACTCCCGGTTGAGCCGTTGGGCCAGACGGCCCACCAGCGCCAGCGCGTCGGCGTTCCGGTCCACCAGCGCCAGGTGACTCTCCCGCAGGCGCGGGCTCCGCATCAGCGCGGCCAGGGTGTTCAGCCCGAAACTGGCGCTGCCGGCTCCGACCACGACGATTTTGGTTGGAAGCATGTTTTCCTCCTGCATTCTGAGGTTCAATAAGTTCTGCATAGTTCCCTTGTAGGACGGGCTTTCAGCCCGTCCAGACGGCCTGGAAAGGCCCTCCTACACCCCAGGTGTAACCCCTGTCAGTTGGGGCACGGGCGTCCTCACCCCACCCCCGGCGGCTGCGCCGCCGCCCCCGGCCCCTCTCCTGACCTCCCTCCCCCAAATTGGGCCGGGGTGGAGGGGAGAGGGGAGGGGGTGCCGCCAGCGGCGGCGGGGAAGGGGTGAGGACCCGAACGCTTGACGAAAAGACGCTATTCCATTATAATGCCGCCATCAAAGGAGGACAAACCGGATGTTTGAGAACCTGAGCGACCGGCTCCAGGCCATCTTCGGGCGACTGCGCAAGCGGGGCGTCCTGCGCGAGGCGGATGTAGACGAGGTGATGCGGGAAATCCGCCTGGCCCTGCTGGAGGCAGACGTCCACTACAAAGTGGTGCGGGACTTCATCGCCCGCGTGCGGGAGCGGGCAGTGGGCGCAGAGGTGAGCCAGGCGCTCAGTCCGGCCCAGCAGGTCATCAAAATCGTCTACGAGGAACTGGTCGCCACCCTGGGGGAGCCGGGGCGGCTGGAACTGAAGGGGCCGGCGCCCTACGTGATTATGGCCGTCGGCCTGCAGGGCTCCGGCAAGACGACGACGGTCGCCAAACTGGCCCGCCACCTCAAGGAGCGGGGGCATCTGCCGCTGATGGTCGCCGCCGATACCTACCGTCCGGCGGCGGTGACCCAACTGGAGGTGCTGGGCCGCCAACTGGGGCTTCCCGTCTACAGCGAAGGGGTCTCCGCAGACCCGCCGTCTATCTGCGCCCGGGGCGTGCAGGAGGCCCGCCGCCGGGGCTACGACGTGGTCATCCTGGATACTGCCGGTCGCCTCCAGATTGACGACGAGATGATGCGGGAACTGGAAGCCGTTGCCCGGCAGGTCCGCCCGGTGGAGATTCTGCTGGTGGCCGACGCGATGACCGGGCAGGAGGCGGTCAACATTGCCGGGGGCTTTCACCAGCGGCTGGGCCTTACCGGCCTGATCCTGACCAAGATAGACGGCGACGCGCGCGGCGGGGCGGCCATTAGCATGCGGGCCGTCACCGGCGTCCCCATCAAGTTTCTGGGGACAGGCGAAAAGGCCGACGCCCTGGAGCCTTTCCACCCGGAGCGGCTGGCCTCCCGCATCCTGGGGATGGGGGACGTACTGACGCTGATTGAGCGGGCGGAGGCGGCCTTTGATGCCGAGCAGGCCCGCCGGATGGCGGAGAAAATCCAGGAAGCGGAGTTTGATCTGGAGGACTTCCTGGAGCAACTGCGTCAGGTACGCAAGATGGGGCCGGTGACGCAGATACTGGAGATGATGCCGGGGATGGGGAAGATAGCGGGCACTGTAGACCCGAAGGAAGCAGAGCGGCAATTGCGGCGGGTAGAGGCCATCATCCTCTCCATGACCCCGGAGGAACGGCGGAACCCACGCATCCTGAACGCCAGCCGGAAGCGGCGCATCGCCCGGGGGAGCGGGACCACCGTCCAGGAGGTCAACGCACTGCTGAATCAATATCGCCAGATGCAGCGGATGCTGAAGCAGATGAGCCGGGGGCGCGGTCTCCTCTCCGGCCTGGCGCGGATGTTCGGGGGGTGATGGGGACGCGGCAACCGCCCGACAGTCCGATTTGACAAAATAAAAGTGATGGTGTATGCTGAAAGGAGCCGGGGGTTAGAGGAGAGATTCCCCACCCCACCGGATACCCATCTACCCATTCCCAAATACCAATCTACCAACATCCAGGAGGAGCATGGTCAAAATCCGATTGCGACGTGTAGGCGCCCAGCAGCAACCCAGTTATCGCATTGTGGTCACCGACTCGCGGGCTCCCCGGGACGGGGCGTACATAGAGGCCATTGGCTTCTATAACCCCCGCACGGAGCCGGAGACGGTCCAGATTCAGGAAGAGCGGGCCCTCTACTGGCTGAGCGTCGGCGCCCAGCCGACGGAGGCAGTTGCCCGCCTGCTGGAAAAAAGTGGGACGCTGGCCCGATTCGCCCGTCTGAAGGCGGGAGAACCCTTGGAAACACTGGTCGCGGAGGCGGCCGCCTGACCGATCGTTTTTCAGGGCACGGCCTCGCTCTGGCTATCCGGACCAGCGGACCGGAGCGGGTAGCGCAGGTGCTCGGCCTGCGCCCGCGCCCGACGATAGCCGAGGGGAAGGGGGAAAAGTGGAGAGACCTGTTCCCACCTGGAACCTCACCTTCGTAAACCGCCCATTCACCACCGTCACGGAGGTCTACCATGTCCGCAATGAAAGACCTGGTTGAGTACATCGCCAAGGCGCTGGCCGATAAGCCGCACCAGGTACAGGTCTCGGAGATTGAAGGAGAGGCCGCGCTCGTTCTGGAACTGCGGGTCGCCCCAGAGGATATGGGGCGCATCATCGGGAAAGACGGGCGAACTGCCAATGCGATTCGCACCCTTGTTCGTGTGCTCGCCGCCAAGCAGGGGAAGCGGGTCACCCTGGAAATCGTCTGACCGCCACCGCTCCCACCCTTCCAGGAGAGAGCCCGAAACCGCGCGGGGCTCAGGGCCGCCGCCTCGGCCGACTGAGCCCCGCTTCTTGACCGTCGGCCGCATCCTCCGCCCCCACGGCATCCGGGGCGAGATGCGCATGGAAATCCTCACCGGCTACCCGGAGCGGCTTCCAATTCACCGCGTCCTTTACCTGGGCTCGCAGGCGATACCCTACCCCCTGGAGAGCGTGCGCTTCCATCAGGGGGTAGCGATCATCAAACTGGCTGGCTGTGATGACCGGAATGCCGCTGAAGCCCTGCGGGGCTTGCTGGTCCAGATCCCCCTGGAGAATGCCGTCCCTCTGGAAGAAGGAGAGTATTACTATTTCCAGATGGTCGGAGTGGAGGTCTTCACTGACCAGGGTGAATCTCTGGGCCACGTGGTGGAGGTCATGGAGACGGGCGCCAACGACGTCTACGTGGTCCAGGGACCGCGCGGGGAGGTACTCATCCCGGCAGTGGAGGACGTGGTGCGCCAGTTGGACCTGACCGCCCGCCGGATGGTCATCGTCCCCCTGCCGGGATTGCTGGAAGACGGAAGTCACACGAAGACCCAAAGACACGAAGATGTAAATTAAAAATTTCTTTGTGCCTTTGTGTCTTGGTGTGAGGAAAAACATGGCCGGAAGGGAGCGCTACTACGTCGGCTTCAATCTGGTGCGGGGCATCGGCCCGGCCCGCCTGCGCATGCTGATAGACGCCTTCGGGGACGTGGAGCGGGCATGGCATGCGCCGGCGGAGATGCTGGCCCGCGTTGGGCTGGACCGCCGGTCGCTGGAGAATCTGCTGGAGACCCGCGCCCGGGTGGACCTGGACCGGGAACTGCAGCGGGTGGCGGCCGTGGGTGCCCATGTCCTCACCTGGGAGGATGAGGCGTACCCCCGCCTGCTGGCCGAGATTCCCGACCCGCCGCCCGTCCTCTACGTTCGGGGAGAACTGAAGCCGGAGGACGCCTGGGCGGTGGCCGTGGTGGGCACCCGTCGCGCCAGCACCTACGGGCGGGAAGTCACCCGGCGATTGGTGACGGTGCTGGCCCAGAGCGGCGTCACTATCGTCAGCGGGCTGGCGCGGGGGATAGACGCGGTGGCCCACCAGACCGCGCTGGAGGCCGGCGGGCGGACGATCGCCGTTATGGGCTGCGGGATTGACCTGGTCTATCCGCCGGAGCACCGGGACCTGGCCCGGCGCCTCGTCGGGCAGGGCGCGCTGGTCACCGAATACCCGCCGGGCACCCCACCGGAGCCGGGGAATTTCCCCCCGCGCAATCGCATCATCAGCGGGCTGAGCCTGGGCGTCCTCATCACCGAGGCGGGGCGGGATAGCGGGGCACTCATCACCGCCGACTACGCCGCCGAGCAGGGCCGGGACGTCTTTGCCGTCCCCGGCTCCATTCTCTCCGCTGGCTGCGCGGGCACCAACCGCCTCATCCAGGACGGCGCCAAACCGGTCCTGGACGCGGCCGACATCCTGCAGGAACTGAATCTGACAATGGTCGCCGAGCAGAAGGAGGCCCGTCAGGCCCTGCCCACGACGGAGACAGAAGCGCGGCTCCTGGCCCACCTGAGCGCGGAGCCCGTCCACGTGGACGACCTGACCCGCGCGGTGGGCCTTCCGATCGCCGAGGTCACCAGTACCTTGGCCCTGATGGAGCTTAAAGGGATGGTGCGGCAGGTGGGGGGGATGAAGTATGTCGCCATATGACCATAGACCACAGACCATAGACCACGGACCATTGACCATAGACCACGGACCATAGGAGGATGGCCATGGCGTTTAAGTTTGAGCAACTGGAGGTCTGGCAATTGGCCCTGGAGTATGTGGACCTGATCTATGAGATTGCCAGCCATCTGCCCCGCAGCGAAGAGTTCAATTTAAGGTCGCAGATCATTCGGGCCGCTACTTCCATAGCGTTGAACATTGCCGAAGGCTCCACCGGTCAAAGTGATGCTGAGCAAGCACGCTTTCTCGGCATGGCTGTTCGGTCGCTCATAGAGACGGTTGCCTGCCAGCACCTGATCCGACGTCGCTCTCTGATAGCGGATGAACAATTGCTGGACCTGGCGTACCACCGGGCGGAAGTGCTGGCAATGAAATTGCAGGCGATGAAAAAAGCAATTGCTCCACGACGATAGACCACAGACCACAGACCACAGACCACAGACCATAGACCACAGACCACAGACCACAGACCATAGACCACAGACCATAGACCACAGACCATAGACCACAGACCATAGACGACAGTCGTCAGTGGTCAATCGTCAGTCGTCAATCGTCAGTGGTCAATCGTCAGTCGTCAGTGGTCAATCGTCAGTGGTCAATCGTCAGTGGTCAATCGTCAGTGGTCAATCGTCAATCGTCAGTGGTCAATCGTCAGTGGTCAATCGTCAGTGGTCAATCGTCAGTGGTCAATCATCAGTCGTCAATCGTCAGTGGTCAATCGTCAGTCGTCAGTGGTCAATCGTCAGTCGTCAATCGTCAGTGGTCGAGTAAAGGAGGCCGATGAGTTCCTGCTACGCGCTGATTATGGCCGGCGGCGGCGGGACGCGGCTGTGGCCGCTGAGCCGTCAGGCGCGCCCCAAGCAGGCTCTGACCCTGGTGGGGGAGCGGACGATGTTTGAGCACGCGGTGGACCGAATTGCCCCCCTTTTCCAGCCCGAGGACATTTACGTGGTCACCGGTGCGGACCAAGTGGAGTCCCTCATGCTACAGGCGCCGGAGATCCACCGCCGGAACTTCCTGGTGGAGCCGGTCGGGCAGGGGACGGCCCCCGCCATCGGCCTGGGCGCCGTCCACCTGCGCCGCCGCGACCCGCAGGCCGTGATGGTCGTCCTCACCGCCGACCACTTCATCCGGGACGTGGAGACCTTCCGCCGGGCGCTGACGGCCGCCGCGCAGGTCGCCGAAAAGGGCCACCTGGTCACCCTGGGCATCACCCCGTCCTTCCCCTCCACCGGCTTCGGCTACATCCAGCAGGGGGAACAACTCTATGGGGTGGACGGGTTCGCCGTCTTCCGCGCCATACGGTTCACCGAGAAGCCCAGCCCGGAGACAGCGTTCCATATGGTAGAATCTGGCCTCTACACCTGGAACAGCGGCATGTTCATCTGGCGGGTGGACCGCATTATGGACGAGTTCGCCCGTCAGATGCCGGACCTCTACGATGTGTTGATGCAGATAGACGGTGTGCTGGGTACCCCTGCCTACGAGCCGACCCTGGCGCGGCTCTGGCCCGAACTGGTGCCCCAGTCCATTGACTACGGCGTTATGGAGGGTGCCCAGGATGTGGTCGTCATTCCGGTGGACATCGGCTGGTCGGACGTGGGGAACTGGTCCAGCATGCGGGAGATTCTCCCCACCGACGCCGATGGGAATGTGGTCGTCGGCGAGCATGTGGGCCTGGAGACCCGCAACACCATTGTCTTCGGCGGCCGCCGCCTGATTGCCACCATCGGCCTGGAGGATATGATTATCGTGGATACGGACGACGCGCTCCTCATCTGCCCGGTGGAGCGGGAGCAGGAGGTGCGGGAGGTGGTGCGGCGGCTGCGGGAGATGGGCCGAAACGGAGTGCTGTAGTGGAGGAATTCCATCGCTATGAGGCCTCGCCGGAGGTATTGGACGACCTGCTGGCCCGTATCGCCGAAGCACTGGCATCCGTAGACGGGCTGATCGCGGCCGTCCTCTACGGCTCCGCCACCGAAGGGCTTCCGTTTCGCGACCTGGATATCGCCCTGGTGGTGGACCGGAGGGTCTGGCCCGCCGGGGAGGATTGGGACCGGGAGAATCGGCTGGCGGACCAGGTGGCGTCCATTTCCCCTTTCCCGGTAGATGTGCGGGTGGTCAACGATGCGCCGCCGGGATTCCGCTACCCCGTGACCCGGGGCCGTCCTTTTCTGATACGGGATGAGGAGGCCTACGCGGATTTCGTGGAACGGACGTGGGACGTCTATTTTGACTTTGCCCCTTTCGCCCAGCGGTACTTTGAGGAACTGGTCCGATGAAATGGAATCTGGAGCGGATTCGGGACCTTCTGGGACGGATGGCGGAAGCCCAGGAGAAGGCCGCGCGCCTGGGCACGTTGCCGGAGGAGGAGTTCTTAAGAGAAAACCTGGACGACCTCCGGCTGTTCCGGGAAGCCATCGCGCGCCGGGTGAGCGAAACGTGAGAGAATTGGGCCCTGCTGATGAAGAGCAGATTCGCCTGCTGATGCGTCTGCCGCCCGAGCAGCGGCTCCGCACCCTGATGGATTTGCAGGCGCTCTGGCTGGATACGGTGCGGGACCGCCTGCGCCGCGCCTATCCCCATTTATCCGATTACGAATTGACCGTACTGATGTTTGAGAGATTGCAGCATGGCGCATGAAACCCTGCTCCCTGCGACCCTACCTGAGGAGGCTTTTCGCGAATGACCGAACACACCGAGAGTGTTCTGGAAGCCTACTGCGTCCGCTGTAGAGAGAAACGACCGCTGAAAGACCCCGAGCCGGTCTTCACCGCCGGGGGACGGCCCGCCACGCGCGGCACCTGCCCGGTCTGCGGGACGACCCTCTTCCGCATGGGCGCCACGCCGGCCCACGAGGGCATGGACCCGCCCCCCCCGCCCAAGCCGGAGAGCCGGCTGGTCATCGTGGAATCCCCCGCCAAGGCTCGCACTGTCGGTCGGTTCCTGGGCAGGGGCTACACCGTCCGCGCCTCCGTCGGCCACGTCCGCGACCTGCTGCGCTCCTCCATGTCGGTGGACGTGGAGAACGACTTCAAGCCCACCTACCGGGTGCCGAAAGAGAAAAAGGGGGTGGTGAAGGAACTGGCGGAGGAAGTGAAGAAGGCCGCCGAAGTCTATCTGGCGACTGACCCGGACCGGGAAGGGGAGGCCATTGCCTGGCATCTGACCGAGGCGATCGGCATCCGCCCCCAGCAACTGCGCCGGGTCGTCTTCCACGAGATCACCCAGTCGGCCATAGAGGAGGCGTTCGCCCACCCGCGCGGGATTGATATGAACCTGGTCAACGCTCAGCAGGCCCGGCGCATCCTGGACCGACTGGTCGGGTACAGCCTGAGCCCGCTCCTGTGGCGCAAAGTCCGCAGCCGCCTCAGCGCCGGTCGGGTCCAGTCCGTCGCCGTGCGCATGGTCGTGGAGCGGGAGCGGGAAATCCAGAACTTCGTCCCCGAAGAGTACTGGTCCATCCAGGCCGAACTGGCCAAACGAGAGGCCCGTCGCCGCTCCTTCCTGGCCAAACTCCACCGCATTCGCGGGGAAGAGGTCAATCTGAAGGACGAACCCGCCACCCGCGCGGTGGTGGAGGAACTGGAGCGGGCGGTCTACATCGTCGCTTCGGTCAAAGAGGGCCAGCGTCGGCGGCAACCGTCGCCGCCGTTCACCACCAGTACCATGCAGCAGGAGGCGTCCCGGCGGCTGGGCTTCACGGCGACCCGTACCATGCGCATCGCCCAGCAACTCTACGAGGGGATTGACTTGGATGGGAGTGGGCCAGTGGGCCTGATCACCTATATGCGCACCGACTCCACCAATGTGGCCGAACAGGCGCAGGCCGAAGCGCGTCAGTACATCGCCCAACGGTACGGAGAACAATTCCTGCCCCCGAAACCCCCCGTCTACAAAACCAAAGTGAAGGGCGCGCAGGAGGCCCACGAGGCCATCCGGCCCACCTCGGTTTTCCGGGAGCCGGAGGCGATCAAGGACCAACTGACTCGCGACCAGTACCGGCTCTATCAGTTGATCTGGCAGCGGTTTGTCGCCAGCCAGATGCCCGCCGCGCTCTACGACACGATGACAGTGGAGATAGAGGCCGGCCCGGCAGAGGGCGAGCGCCCCTACCTCTTCCGCGCCACCGGCTCCACGCTCCGATTCCCCGGCTTCCTGATTGTGTACGAAGAGGCGAAGGACGAGGACGTGCAGGAAGAGGAGCCCGTCCAGCAAATCCCGCCGTTGACGGTGGGCGAGGTACTGGACCTGGTCCGACTCATCCCGGAGCAGCACTTCACTCAGCCGCCGCCCCGCTATACCGAGGCGACGCTGGTCCGGGCGCTGGAGGAGTACGGTATCGGCCGTCCGTCCACCTACGCGCCCATCCTGGCGACCATCCAGCAGCGCGGGTACGTGCGCCGGGAGGGAAAGCGGCTGGTCCCCACCGAGACCGGCTTCCTGGTCAACGACCTGCTGGTGGAGCACTTTCCGGAGGTCATGGACTACGGCTTCACCGCGCAAATGGAGGAACAACTGGATGAGATTGCCGCCGGTCGGCAGGAGTGGGTGCCGGTGGTGCGGGAATTCTACCGGCCCTTCGCACTGCAGGTCGCCCGCGCCGACCAGCGGATAGAGAAGGTGGAACTGGAATCGGCGCAGGTGGGACGGGAGTGCCCGGAGTGCGGCGCGCCGCTGACGATTCGCTGGGGCCGGTACGGGAAGTTCATCGGTTGCTCCCGCTTCCCGGAGTGCCGCTACACCGAACCCTGGCAGGAGCGGGTGGGCGTGACCTGTCCCCAGTGTGGCGGCGACCTGGTGGAGAAGCGCACCCGCAAAGGGCGGACGGGCTACGGCTGCATCAACTACCCGACCTGCAACTTCTGGGTCTGGCAGCGGCCATTGCCCATCCCCTGCCCGGCCTGCGGCGGCCTGATGACGGAGGCCCGCAAGGGCATCGCGCGCTGTACGGCCTGCGGGGAGGAGATTCCGCTGGCGGAAGAATAGGACGCGGATGAACGGGGATTTTGCAGGTCGCTCCTTCTTCACCCTACCCCCGGCGGCCGCGCTCTTGCGAAGCCCCCTCAGGGGCCGAACGGCCCGATACCCCCTGGAGGTGGAGGAAGAGCAGAATCGAAGTCAACCCTGACATCCTTTTAGGCAAGCCGGTGATCGCCGGGACGCGTATCCCTGTTTACCTGATCCTCAACCTGCTGGCCTCCGGATATGATTCCAAACGGATCATTGAAGCCTATCCTGGCCTCACTGAAGAGGATATTCGGGCGGCCTTAGAGTACGCCGGACAGCGGATGCGCTACTCTGAATCTCTCTGCACGGCTTTGGCCTGCCGGTCCCTCACCCCGTTCCCTGCCGCCTTCGGCGGAACGGGGTGAGGAGCTTTTGGCCCCAAGGCCTCAAAAGGAGCCCTATGTCTGAGAAACCCACCGATAACGGTTACACCATCATCGCCCGCGTCATCCGGCAGGAGGGCCACTGCGCTGCCGGTCACCAGGTCGGCGACGAGGTGGTCTTTGACGGGCTCACCGTCCAGGGCAAAATCTGCATCAGCGCCCTGTACTCTATGCTCCCCAAAGTCTTCGCCATGCGCTACGGGGCGACCTTTCCCTGGCTGGAGGACCCGGACGTCGCCACCCACGCCTGCCCCGACGCCTGGAACCCCGTCGTCTTTGAGATTCGGCGCATCCGCCCGTAGTGAGGCACAAAACGAAGCGAAGTGCCGTTCTGGCCCGCTCGGAGTAAGGCACGAAGCGAAGCGGAGTGCCGTTCTGCTTATAATGAGGCACAAAACGAAGTGGCGTGCCGTTCTGGCCCTCTGGACCCTCTGCCTGCTCCTGCTGGCGGCCTGCCGGGCCCCCGGCGCGACCCGCCCGACGGTCAAAATCGGGCTGGTGGCCCCCTTTGAGGGCCGCTACCGCTACGTGGGCTATGGCCTCTTCGCCGCCGTCCGGCTGGCCCTAAGGGAGGCCAACGCAGCGGGCGGGGTCGCCGGATACTCGGTGGAACTGGTCGCCTACGACGACGGCGCCGACCCCGAAATGGCCCGCCAGCAGGCGGAGAAACTGGCCGTGGACCCGCAAGTCGTGGTCGTCATCGGCCATTTTCGGGAAAGGACGACGCGCGCCGCCCTCCCCGTCTACGCCCGTGAGGGGTTGCCGCTGCTGGCCCCCGCCGTACTGGACCCCGCGCTGACCTCCGGGCCGGGGACGGTCGTCCGCATCGGCCCGGACGCGGACGCGCTGGCCGCCCGGATGCTGGAGGGGACGATAGAAGCCGGGCTGGTCACCGACGGGGGCCCGCTGGGGGAGGCGCTGATACGGGTAGCGGCTGCGCGCGGGCGGACCCTCCGGCCCCTCGGCCCGCCCGCCGACGTGGCCCGCCAGCGCGACCTTCCCCCCACCCTCTTCTGCGACGCGCCACCGGTGGATTGCGGCGAACTGCTGGTCGCCCTGCGCGCCCGGGGCTGGGCGGGGGAGTTTGTGGGCGGGCCAGACCTGGCCGCCGACGAGTTCCGGGCCGTCGCCGGGGACACGGCCGCCACGGCGCGCGTCGTCACCCCCTGGCCCCACCCCCGGAGCCTGCCCGATTGCGCCGGCTTCGTCGCCGCCTGCACCGAAATCTCCCTGGGCATCCCCCCGGGCGACCTGGCGCTCCCGGCGTACGCGGCGGCCCGGCACGCCCTCCGCGCGGTGGAATGGGCCATCGCGCGGGACGGGAAGCCTTCCCGCTCCGGCGTCGCCGCCGCGCTGACCGCGCTGGCCGCCGAACCTCTCACCTACCCCTGCGGCGGATGGACGACGGACGACGGACCACAGACCACAGACGACGGACCACGGACCACAGACGACGGACCACGGACGATGAGCTGGTCATCCCTGCGCCCTGTTTGTAGTGCGGCACGAAACGAAGTGGAGTGCCGTCTTGACGCCACTTCGCTGCGCTTCGTGGCTGACTACGAACGACGGTATATCACTTCGCTTCGTGGTCCGTAGTCAGGCACGGAACGGAGTGGAGTGCCGTCCGAAACGCCACTCCGCTGCGCTTCGGGGCTGACTACGAACGACGCCACTCCGCTGCGCTTCGTGGCTGACTACGAACAACGCCACTCCGCTGCGCTTCGTGGCTGACTACGAACGACGCCACTTCGCTGCGCTTCGTGGCTGACTACGAACCGTCCGCAGCGCAGTGCGGAACGAAGGAGTGCCACTTTGTCGCCACCAACACGCCCTGAGCGACCATCCGGTCTTCTCCATCTGGCCCTGCTGGCCAGCGAGATTCTGGCCCGCATCCCGCCCCTTTCGGTGGCACCCGCGCTGGCAGGGATTGCCGCCATCGGCGCCTGGCCCTGGGGCCGGCCATCTCTCCAGACGGCAGTGGGCCTCTGCCTGGGCGAAGACGTGCCAGGCACTTCTGGAAGTGCCTGGCACGTCCATGCTCCTATGGCTGCGCGTTCCGCATCACCAGCGGCGGGCAGACCTTCTCCCCGGAGGGGGTTGGGGGTGGGTGAGGGCTAAAAGTTCCGCAGCACCAGCGGCAGGTAGATGCGGTACTGC
>DAOTWL010000227.1:0-2524 GCA_034435875.1 Anaerolineae bacterium | reverse complement strand
CGTTGTACGCCCCGTCCAGATGGACGCTGATGACCGCCTCCCACATCTCCGGCGTCATATTGGCGAAGGACTTGTCCCGCAGGATGCCGGCGTTGTTGATGAGAATGTCTACCCGCCCGAAGGCGTCTATGGCCGTCTGGACGATGCGCTGGCCCCCCTCCGGCGTGGCGACGGAGTCGTAGTTGGCGACGGCCTCCCCGCCCAGCGCGCGAATCTCCGCCACCACCTCGTCCGCCACGGCGGAGACGACCTCGCCGGAGCCGTCGCGGGCGACGCCCGGGTCGTTGACGACGACCTTAGCGCCCCGGCGGGCCAGTTCCAGCGCGTAGGCGCGGCCCAGGCCCCGTCCGGCGCCCGTCACAATCGCCACCCGCCCGTCAAAGCGAATCTCTGCGGCCCGACGGCGCTCCGCTTCCTCCCGCCGTTTCCACTCGGCCACCTGCGGAACGGCCTTCCAGAAGTAGCCCACAAACCCCCGCTCCGGGCTGGTGTGGTGCCGCCGGAAGACCATCTTCACCGGCATGCCGACCCTCAGGTCGTCCAGTTCGCAGTCGGTGAAGTCAGCCATCATCCGACCGCCGCCCTCAAACTGGACCATCCCGTAAACGGCAGGCGGGTCCACGGAGACCGCCAGCATGTCCCCGGTAAAGGACCGAATTGTCGCCGGGACGTCGGCGAACTCGTAGTCCTCCTGGGAGTGCATGGCCAGACAGTCGGGGTTGACGCAGATTTCGGTCTTGGGGAACTGGGGGGTCCCACAGACGGTGCACCGTCCGCCCACCAGGCCCAGGATCATCCGGTGCTCCCGCCAGAGGGCCGTCAGCGCGGTCTGAGTCGGCGCCTCGGCCCGGATGCCCGACTCGGTGATGACGAGGTCGCGGAACTTGAGGAACTTGAGGTAGTTGTCGGTGGTCTTCTTCTCCGCCAGGGAGCCGCGAATGCCCCTGCGCGGTGGGAGGGCCTGGATGTGCTCCGTCACCTGGAAGAGGAGGGCATCGGCCCCCTGCCCGAACCCGACGACGACGACCCGCTGGCCGGGCCGGGCCTCCTCCAGGACCCGCACCAGCATGACCAGCGGGTGGGCCGTCCCCGTCTCCCCGCAGACGGTGTAGAGGTTGTCGGCGACCTTCTCCGGCGGGACCCCCAGCGGGCGCACCAGGCGCGCGTGGTCCCGCCCGAAGAGGTACGGGTAGACGAACCGGTCCACGTCGTCCACCGTCAGCCCCAGTTTCTGCAGGAGCCCCTGAATCGCCGCGGGGAGAATCCTGGCGTACCCCTCGTCCCGGAGCCAGCGCTCCTCCCAGGTGTAGTCAAACCGGTGGAGCGCGCCCCGGTAGTGGTCTACGAAGTCCAGGGTGAGGGTATAGGCCCCCAGGAACTCCGCGACGACGTTCTCCGTGCCCACCAGGAGCGCCGCTGCGCCGTCTCCGAACCAGAGTTCGTAGTAGGACGCGGCGCGCGCCTCCCGCCGGTCCGCCGCCGTCACCAGGACCGAGCGCTTGCTCCCGGCCTGGACGGCGTCCAGCGCGGCCAGCAGCGCCGAGGTTCCGGCCCGCTGGGAGGTGGTGAAGTCGGCGGTGAAGACGTCCTCCCGCAGGTTGAGGGCCGCGGCGACAATGCCCGCGCAGGAGCGGTCGGCGAAGGGCAGGGTGGTGGAGGCCAGGTAGAGGCCGTCCACCGCCTTCTTATCCGCGCCCACCAGGCAGTCTCGCGCTGCGGCGACGGCCATGGTGACGCTATCCTCGTCCCAGTTGCAGAACGCGCGTTCCCCCTGGGCGGCGGTGACCAGGGCGGGCGCCAGCCAGCCCATCTGCTGGACTGCCGCCATCCGGTCCAGCCGCAGCCGGGGGATGTAGCCACCGAAGGATGTGATGCCGGGCATAGGTACCTCCGTTAGTGAAACGTGAAACGTGAATTAGGGGAGTGGGACGTCGGTGAGGAGAGAGGACCAGGAAGGGTCGCGGAGGAGCGGGTCCTCTCCCAGGCCGGGCGTCCAGTCTTCTGTCCAAGAAACCGGGACGGAACCCCAGGCATATCCTATATCCGATTCATCGGAGAGGGAGTAGACCGGTGGCCCATCCCGCAGCTGCAGAGTGGCCCCGCGCTGCTGGGGGACCATCGTCAGAATCAGCCGGATCAGGCTGGTCAGGAAGCGCAGCCGGTGCTGGAAAACCGCCTCCCCCAGCGCGTGGCGGGATTTGAAATACCAGTCCCGCCCCTCCCTGGCCGAACCGAGGGCGTACTCGTAGAAGCGGGCCCGGTCTCGCCCAGACCCCCGGGAGTACCCTTCAGCCAGATTGGCGCTGATAGAGCCCACCGCCCGGTACAACTGGTCCGCCAGACTGACCATCTGCCGCTCCTGGGCCAGCCGGAGCGCATCGCGCCAGACCAGGTCTCCCAGAAACAGCGCCAGCCGATACGCCTCCATCTTCCACAGCGAATCCCGCTTCATCTCCTCCGGCACTTCCTTCTCCCATTCTCTGTAATTCATCTCCCCTCCCTATTATCACATTTCACCTTTCAC
>DAOTWL010000226.1:0-15859 GCA_034435875.1 Anaerolineae bacterium | reverse complement strand
CAGGTTGACGCCCGGCGCGAAGCGTCCAGGGGAGGCCTCGGCGCTGACTGAAAGTCAGCCTCTCCGGGCCTTCGGCCGGGGGGCGGCCTGCGCCGCCCTTGCAGGAGGCGTCAACACAGGTTGACGCCCGGCGCGAAGCGCCCAGGGGAGGCCGATTTCCCATCGGCGCCCGGGGCGGCGGGAGAGGCAACCAAACCCAGCCTGAAATGGATGCATATGGGGCAACCCCTGCGGTTGCCCATGTGCCTTCCATTTGCCAATTTCCCCCTTTCGTGGTATACTCTTCTCCACAACTGATGAACCCCGGTGAGGTGCCTGAGCCGAAAGGCCGGGCTGAAAAGGGGAAGTCCGGTGGTCTGCCCGAGTGCCCCCTTCGGGCAGAGAGTCCGGCGCTGTCCCGCAACTGTAATCCCGTCTCCCGGATGCACGAAAGGCCGGGGCCCCAGAGGCCGCATCCGGGCCGGGAGAGCCAGGTCGCCTGCCTCACCGTCGTTCCAGGAACCTGCGAGGACAGGGGAATGGAACTGCGGTTCAGTTGTTTAGAACCCAGTCCCATCCCCCTTGTCGCACCGACAAGGGGGTTCTCGTTCCCCCTCAGCCTCGGAGGGGGAATTTTTTGTTTCCCCTCGCCGGTTCCACGCATCGTTCATCCCCAACATCCCATTCCAAAGGAGGTCTCTGATGAAAGGTATCCGTCATCTCGTTGCCCTGGGGCTGACCCTGGCCCTGCTGCTGGGGCTGGCCGCCTGCCGCCCCACGCAGACGCCTGCACCGCCCACACCTCCACCGCCCACCGCCACGCCAACCCCTGTTCCGCCCACGCCGACGCCCACCCCCTCCCCCTATCCGATGACCGTCACCGACATGGCCGGGCGGGAGGTGAACATCCCCGCCGAACCGCAGCGCATCGTCTCCCTGGCCCCCTCCATCACGGAAATCCTCTTCGCGCTGAATTTGGGGGACCGGGTGGCAGGCGTCACCGAGTTCTGCAACTACCCGCCCGAGGCGACGGAAAAGCCTAAAGTCGGCGGCTTCTCCGACGTCAGCATGGAGAAACTGCTGGAGGTCCAGCCCGACCTGGTGCTGGTCGCCAGCATCCATATGGCCCAGGTGTTGCCAGAACTGGAAAAATTAGGGCTTCCAGTACTGGTCATTGATGCCCACGACTTTCCGGGGGTCCTGGAGAGTATCCGGCTGATCGGGAAGGCCACGGGCGCGGAGGAGGCCGCAGAGGACCTGACGGCCCAGATGCAGGAGCGGGCGGACAAAATCGCCCAGGCGGTGAAAGACCGGCCCCGGCCCCGGGTCTACTGGGAACTGGATAGTACCCTGTGGACCATCGGACCCGGCTCCTTCGTCCAGGACCTCATTGAGCGGGCCGGCGGGGAGAACATCGCAGCCAGCGCAGAGGCGGCCTGGGTCCAGTTGTCCGCCGAGGCCATCATCGCCGCCGACCCGGAGGTCATCTTCCTGGCCGACCATCCGTGGGGCGAATCGGCGGAGACGGTGAAGGCCCGCCCCGGCTGGGAGAAGATTTCCGCCGTGGTCAACGGGCGCATCGTGGAATTGACCCAGGAGCAGACCGACATCGTCAGTCGGCCCGGCCCCCGGGTGGTGGATGCCCTGGAACTGATCGCGCGGGCGCTTCATCCCGATGCGTTCCAGCCGTAGTCGCACACCCGTGCCTCCAGGTGACCGTCGCCGCAAGGGCGACGGTCACCTCAGCCCCTTCCGCCGGAGGCGCTGGCCCTTTCTGGCCCTGGCCTTCGGGCTCCTGCTGGTCACGGCCACATGGGGTGTCGCCTGGGGGGCCGTCTCCATCCCGCCGGGCGCCGTCCTCCGCATCATCGGGCACCACCTGGGGGCAACGTCCGGGCCGACCAACTGGCCTCCGGCCTGGGAGACCATTCTCCTGCAAATCCGCGTTCCCCGGATAGTGCTGGCGGGCCTAGTGGGAATGACCCTGGCCGCTGCCGGGGCCGTCTACCAGGCCCTCTTCCGGAACCCGCTGGCGGAGCCGTATCTCATCGGCGTCTCCTCCGGCGCGTCCTTCGGGGCCACGCTGGCCATTATCTTCATCTGGCGGCTGGGCGGGAGCGGGTGGAACGGCGTCTCGCTGGCCGCCTTCGTGGGCGCGCTCCTGGCGACGGCCGTCATCTACTCCCTGGCCCGCGTCGGTGGACGGACCCCCGTCACCACCCTCATCCTGGCCGGGGTGGCGGTCAATGCCCTCCTCTCGGCGGCCACTGTCTTCCTGATGTTCAGCATGCAGGACGCCTTTCGGGCTATGCATGTTCTCGGCTGGCTGATGGGGAGCCTGGCCCTGGCCGACTGGGAGAAGGTCCGGGTCATTCTGCCCTATGTTCTGGGAGGACTGGCGGTCATCGCCGGACACGCCCACAGTTTAAATGTGCTCCAACTGGACGAGGAGCAGGCGCAGTCGCTGGGGGTGGCAGTGGAGCGGACGAAGGGGATGCTGATTGTCGCCGTCTCCCTCGCCACCGCCGCCGCTGTCTCGGTCAGCGGTACTGTCGGCTTTGTGGGCCTCATCATCCCTCACGTCGCCCGGCTCCTCTGGGGGCCCGACCATCGCTTCCTGCTCCCGATGAGCGGCATCCTGGGCGCGGTGGGGGTCATCCTGGCCGATAGCACCGCCCGCACCCTCTTCGCCCCCCGGGAGTTGCCCCTGGGGGTGGTAACGGCAGTGGCGGGTGCGCCGTTCTTTCTGTACTTGCTGCGACGACAGAAGCGGGAGATTTTTTAGGGGGACGCGGATGCCTTGCTTTGGGGGTCGTACTGCGTACTCCGTATTTCGCGCTCATTGTAACCGGTGACGGGCGCATGGGGAGGTGGACCGTGGTGCCTCTGGAGGTAGAAAACCTGACCTTCGCCTATGACGGACGGGCCGTCCTGCGGAACGTATCGCTCCGGTTGAGGGCCGGCGAGGTACTGGGGCTGATCGGGCCCAACGGCGCGGGGAAGTCCACGCTCATCCGGCTGGCGGCGGGGCTTCTCCGGCCCGGTGGGGGAACGGTCTGGCTCTTCGGCCGTCCCCCCACCCGGTGGCCCCCGCGCGAACGGGCGCGTTGGGTAGCACTGGTACCCCAGGGCGCCTACATTCCGCCGACCTTCACCGTCTGGGAGAGCGTGTTGCTGGGGCGGACCCCGTACCTGGGCTTCCTGGGAGTCCCCCGGGAGGCAGACCGGGCCGCCGCCCGCCGCGCGCTGGAATGGGTGGGCATGGCGGACCTTTCGGAGCGGCGGGTGGGCGAACTCTCCGGCGGGGAGCGGCAGCGGGTCCTCCTGGCCCGCGCCCTGGCCCAGGAGCCCCGCTGTCTTCTGCTGGATGAGCCGACGACCCACCTGGATATCCACCACCAGGTCGCCGTGCTCTCCCTGATCCGCCGGATGGCAGTGGAGCATGGCATCGCCGTCCTGGTAGTCCTGCACGACCTGAACCTGGCGGCGACCTTTGCCGACCGGCTGGCGCTGCTGGTGGACGGGTCCCTGATCGCTCTGGGCAACCCGAAAGAGGTGCTGCGCCGGGAGCGGCTGACCGCAATCTACGGGGACGCCGTCACCGTTTTCCCCCGGCCCGACGATGGGGGGCGTCCGGCCGTTCTGCCCCGTATGGCATAAGTCGCCACGACGACTTTCGTGAGATGAACATCCCGCCATTCTCAACCCTTTCCATCGGCAGCACGCCCCATACCGACCCGGCGGAGGCGGTCCGGAAAATCCTGGAATACTTCCCGGACATCCCGGCCTGGCCTCAGTTACCCCGGCGCTCCTTCCGGGAAAACATGCTCGTCCAGGTCAGTGAGGGATTCCCGGGGGTCGTCGTGGACGATGAAAATGGGAAGATTTCCGTGGATACCACTCAGGACCTGACCGAGGGCCTGGAGCGACTCCACCGCGCCTATCTGGAGCAGGACCTGGATTTTGCGGCCATCGGCGACGAATACGCCGCCGGATTCCGCCGCTTTCTCCAGGACGTCGCCGCCCTCTCCCAACCCCCACTGGCGCTGAAGGGCCAGTTGGTCGGTCCGGTCTGCTGGGGGATGATCGTAACGGACCCTCGGGGGCGCTCCGTTCTCTACGACGAGGTCCTGGCTGATGCTCTGGTCAAGCATCTGGCGATGAAGGCGGCCTGGCAGGAGCGGGAACTGCGCAGGGTTTGTCCCAACGTCATCATTTTCGTGGACGACCCCTACATCGGCTCGGTCGGCTCCGCCTTTGTCGCTCTCGGACGAGAGCAGGCCCGTGCGCTGATGGAAGGGGTCCTGAGCGCAATCCAGGGGACAAAGGGAGTCCACTGCTGCGCCAACGCCGACTGGTCGCTCCTGCTGGAGACCTCGGTGGACATCCTCAGCCTGGACGCCTACGGATATGCGGAGAAGCTGGCCCTCTATCCGGAGGCGGTGGACGCCTTTCTGGAGCGCGGAGGGAGAATCGCCTGGGGCATTGTCCCCACCGGCAAGGAAGCCCTGCGCGAGACGACGGAGAGTCTGGTAGAACGCCTCCACGCCGCAATGGGTCTGCTGGTGCGCAAAGGGATCCCCTTGGAGAAAATCCTCGCCACGTCTATCATCACCCCTTCCTGCGGAACGGGAATGCTGAATCCGACCCTGGCGGAGCGGATTTTCGCGCTGACGGCGGAGGTAGCGGCGGAGATGCGCCGCCGCATACGATGCCCACTATCTGGCCCTGGCCCAGCACCGGAACGCGGAGTTCTGGACAGCCGACAAGCGGCTCTTTCGGGCGGTTCAGGACTGCATCCCGAATGTTCATCTACTGGAGGCTGAGTGAACCTCTTCGTCTCCTGGAGCGGCGGCAAGGATAGCGCACTGGCGGCCTATCGGGCCCGGCGACAGGGCCACCGGCTGGCCTATCTCCTTAACTGCGCGGCCGAGGATGGCCGCCGCGTCCGCGCCCACGGATTCCCTGCCCAAGTCGTCGCGCTCCAGGCCCGCGCGATGGACATCCCGTTGGTCCAGGTCTACACCTCCTGGGCGGAGTACGAACTCCACTTCAAAGACGCGCTGCGGACGCTGAAGGCTTCTGGGATAGAGGGCGGCGTCTTCGGGGATATGGACCTGGAGGAGCACCGGGAATGGGTGGAGCGGGTCTGCGGCGAGGTGGGCCTCCGCCCATTAAGCGCAGCGGAGTGCCGTCCAACGCGACTCCGCTTCGCTGCGTCGCTGACTACGAACGCCTGGATGTTCGTAGTCAGGCACGAAGCGCAGCGGAGTGCCGTCCAACGCGACTCCGCTTCGCTGCGTCGCTGACTACCAACGGTCCAGGAGGATAATTTGAACATGAACACCCCCCTACCCCGTCTGGCTGTTCGTGAACTGCTCCCGGATGAGCACGGGGGCCTGGACTACGCCCGTCTGCAGGCCGAGGGAATGACACCGGATGAGGTGCTGGATTTCAGCGTCAACTCCAACCCTTTCGGCCCCCACCCGGCGGTGCGGGAGGCACTGGTGGGCGTGGACATCGCCCGCTACCCCGATCCGGAGGCGGGCCGGCTTCGGGAACGCCTGGCCACACTGCACGGCCTTCCCCCGGCCCGGGTCCTGGTGACCAACGGCACCGCCCAGGCCATCTGGCTGGTTGCCCTGGCCTACCTGGACCCCGGCGACACGGTCCTCATCGTCGGCCCGACGTTCGGGGAGTACCGGGTGGCTTCTGCGCTAATGGGGGCGACGGCTCATGTCCTCTCCGCACCGGAGGAGCGGGGATTTTACCCTGACCCGGCGGAAATCGCCGACCGGGTGGATGCCCATCGCCCCCGCCTGGTCTGGCTCTGCAATCCCAATAACCCTACGGGGGTCTACCTGGACGGGGAGACCGTCTGCTCCATTCTGACGGCCTGCCGGGGGGTGGGAAGCCTGCTGGTTTTGGACGAGGCCTACATGAACTTCACCGATGCGCCCTGGGATTCCATCCCCTTGCTGGAAAGCGGTCATCTGCTGATTCTGCGCTCTATGACCAAAGACTTCGCCCTGGCCGGGCTGCGGCTGGGATATGTCCTGGGGACAGAGGAGAGCATCCGGGTCCTGCGCCGCGCCCAGCCGCCGTGGAGCGTCAACGCGGCCGCACAGGCGGCGGGGCTGGCCGCGCTGGACCACCTGGAGGAGTACCGGGAGACATGGCGCCGGTTGCGCCGTCTCACAGAGGATTTGCGGGTCGCTATCGTGAGAGTGGGATATTCCGTCCTCCCCACCGCCGTGAACTTTTTCCTGGTCCGAACGGGGGACGGGGATAAGACGCGCGAGGCGCTGGCGCGCCACCGGATTCTGGTGCGCAGTTGTCGCTCCTTCGGCCTGCCGGCGCACATCCGCATCGGGACCCGCCGGCCCGAGGAGAACCAGCGGCTCCTGGAATTGATGAAACGTCTGGGGCGGGACGGCCTTTCCAGGCCGTCCCAGTGGACGGGCTGAAAGCCCGTCCTACAATCCTACCTGGAGGTCAAGTATGGCATCGCTGCAGGAGACTATCGCTCGCATTGGGCCCCTCTCCATCTCCGCGATGGAGGCCGCCAGGGCCCGCCAGGACCAGTTGACCAAGCCCCAGGGGAGCCTGGGGCGGCTGGAGGACCTCTCGGTCCAGGTCGCCGGGATCACCGGAAACCCCCGGCCTGTTATTCGTCACAAGGCGGTTATCGTCGTGGCAGGGGACCATGGGGTAGCCGCCGAGGGGGTGAGCGCGTACCCCCAGGAGGTCACCGCCCAGATGGTCTACAACTTCCTGCGGGGCGGGGCGGCGATCAACGTCCTGGCCCGCCACATCGGGGCGCGGGTCGTGGTGGTGGACGCGGGCGTCGCCGCTGACCTGGAACCCCACCCTGCGCTGAAAATCCGCAAAATCGGCTACGGGACGGCCAGCATCGCCCGGGGCCCGGCGATGACCCGCGAGCAGGCCATTCAGGCCCTGGAGACGGGCATCGCGCTGGTAGAGGAGGAACTGGCCCAGGGGCTGGACATCGTCGCGCCGGGGGATATGGGCATCGCCAACACCACTCCGGCGGCAGCAATTGCAGCGGCCGTCACCGGCCTCCCCCCGGCAGAGGTAACGGGCCGGGGCACGGGGGTGGACGACGATGGGCTGGCCCGCAAAATCGCCGTCGTGGAGAGGGCGCTTCAGGTCAACCGGCCCGACCCGAAGGACGGTGTGGACCTGCTGGCCAAAATCGGCGGGTTTGAAATCGGCGTCATCGCGGGGGTCATCCTGGGCGCGGCGGCCCACCGCATCCCCGTCGTGCTGGACGGCTTCATCTGCACCGCCGGGGCGCTGGTCGCGGCGGCCATCGCCCCCGCTGTGACGGCCTATTGCATCGCCGGGCACAACTCGGTAGAACGGGGCCACCGGGCTATGCTGGACCACCTGGGACTGAAGCCGCTGCTGGATCTGAACATGCGGCTGGGGGAAGGGACCGGCGCGGTGCTGGCGATGGGGCTGGTGGAGGCCGCCTGCAAAATTCTGGACGAGATGGCGACCTTCGCCGAGGCCGGGGTCTCGGAACGGTGCTGACTAAAGGTCAGCCCCTTTAGGCCTCCGGCCGAGTTGCTCACTTCGCTCGCAACCAGGGCGGCCTGCGCCGCCCGTTAGGAAGGCGCCAACGGAGGCTTCGCCCTGAGGGTCTGGCCCGAAGGGCTGATGCCCAGCGAACGTTATGCGAGTATCCCACGAGCGGGGCGCGTTCTCGCAAATCAAAAAACCGCCGCGTCATTGCGAGGATTCCATGGCGAGGCGCCATTCCCGCAGGTCAGAAACGAGCGTGTGGCGCAAGATGAATCTTGCGCTACGCAAGTTTCTGGGTAGGGCACGAAGTGCCCGAAGCGAGTACAGGCTTTCTCAAACCTTTTCAGAACGGCACTCCCCTTCGTTTCGTGCCTTCCTACGAATGTCAAAATGTTTCGCTCTTTTCTCATTGCGCTGTCCTTTCTGACCCGCCTGCCGCTGCCGCCGCAGGAGGTTTCGCTGGAGGAAGTCGGGCGGTCGGCGTGGGCGTTCCCGGCAGTCGGGGCGATCATCGGCCTGCTGCTGGCGGGGGCAGATGGGCTCCTCGGCTGGCTGTTCCCGCCGGTCCTGCGGGCCGCGCTGGTGCTGGCCCTGTGGGTGGCCCTAACCGGAGCGCTCCATCTGGACGGCTTCGTGGATTCGTGCGACGCGCTGTTCGTCGCCCGTCCCCCCGAGGTCCGGCTGGAGATTCTGCGGGATACCCATGTGGGCGCGTTCGGGGTCGTGGGGGCCGTCGTACTGCTTCTGGTCAAATACGCGGTGCTCGCCGCCTGCCTTTCCGCCGGGACGTGGGCCGCGCTGCTCCTGGCGCCGCCGCTGGGCCGGTGGGCCATGGTCTACGCGATGGCCCGCTACCCTGCCGCCCGGGCCACCGGTATAGGGAAGACGGTGCGGGATTTCGTCGGCGGGCGGACCCTGGTGGGAGCCACCCTCCTGGCCCTGCCCGTCCTCGCGGCGCGCCCGCTGACGGGCCTGGTCGCCTTCGCGCTGGCCTGGGCGTTCACCGTCCTCTTCGCCCGCTGGGTCCTGCGGCGCATCCCTGGCTTCACCGGCGACGTCTACGGCGCCCTCTGCGAGGCCGTAGAGGTGGTGGTCCTGCTGACGGCGGCGGCCGGAAGGAGAGGATGAATCTCCGCATCGGCTCCACTTCATACGTCTATCCGGCGGACCTGCTGACGAACATCCGGCGGCTGGCCGGGCTGGTGGAAGACATAGAACTGGTGCTCTTTGAGGTAGAAGGGGCCAGCAACCTGCCCGACCCCGAGACCGCCGCCGGGTTGGGGGCGGTCGCCCGTCGCCACGGGATCAGTTACACCGTCCACCTGCCCACCGACCTGCATCTGGGAGCCGAAGGGGAAGCCTGGGCGTCCTCGGTGGAGAGGGCCCGGCGGTTCATCCGGGCCACCCGTCTCCTGAACCCCTGGGCCTACATCGTCCATCTCAACCCCGAGGGGGCCGCGAACCGGGCCCGCTGGGAGGAGCGATGTGGAGAGGCGCTGGAGATGCTGGCCCGGGAGGCCGGAGGACCGGGCCTGCTGGCTGTGGAGAACCTGGAGAACTGTCCCCTGGAACGTCTCATCCCTGTTCTGGAGCGGAGTCCTGTCGCCCTCTGCCTGGACGTGGGGCATCTCTGGCTGTTGGGAATTGACCCGCTCCCTGCGCTGAAGGCCCACCTGGGACGGGCGCGCGTCGTCCACCTGCATGGAGTGAATCAGCAGGACCACGAATCTCTGTGCTGGGTCTCGGTAGACGCGCTGCGCGCCGTCCTGAAGGAACTGGTCCACCAGGGGTACAGAGGTGTGGTCACCCTGGAGGTCTTCTCGGTGGAGGATTTTTCCTCTTCCCGGAAGTACGTACTCTCTCTACTGGAGGAATTCGGACATTGGGGGCCCGATTGACCCTGATTCTGGGCGGCGCCCGGAGCGGGAAAAGCGACTACGCCCAGCGGCTGGCGGCGGAATCCGGCCGACCGGTCATCTACCTTGCAACGGCGACGGCCGGGGATGAGGAGATGGCGGAGCGGATTGCCCGTCACCGGGCCGCGCGCCCGGCCGAATGGCAGACGCTGGAGGCGCCGACGGACGTCGGGCGGGCGCTGGAAGCGGCCCTTGCCGGGGGCGAAGTCGTGCTGATGGATTGCCTGACCCTGCTGGTCTCCAACCTGATGATGGAAGAGGGCGAGGGGGTGACGGAGGACCGGTTAATGGCGAGGGTGATGACGGAACTGGAGGCCTTGCTGGAGGTCTGCGCAGCGCGGGGGGTCACCCTGCTTGTCGTCTCCAACGAGGTGGGGATGGGGCTGGTCCCCCCGTACCCGATGGGACGGGTCTACCGGGACGTGCTGGGTCGGGCCAACCAGTGGCTGGCCGCCCGGGCCGACCGGGTGGTTCTGATGGTGGCCGGCATTCCGTTGGAGGTGAAAGGGGGGCCAGGGCAGACAGGCGGATAAACTTTACCGTATTGCGTATTCCGTTTTCTCCTTATTCCCCGGGGATCACGGACAGGAGAATCTGGTCCCCCACCGACTCCCCATCCACTTTTGCCCCCCACCGCTCCATCGTATCCAGCCAGTAGGCGCCGGTAGCCAGGGTGTACTCCCTCGACGGCGCGTCGGTCGGGATAGAGAACCGATGCCGCTGGAGGATGAGGTCGCCGGGTTGCCAGAATTCCGGTAGGAATCCTATGCCGTCCGCCACCGCGATGGGGATACCATCCGGCCCCAGCAGGTGGCCCATCAGCGATAGGGGCCGGGTCGGTATCTCCTTGACCCGCCAGAAGGTCCACAACTCCACCACCTCACCGGTCCGGAATACGGAGTACCCCACAAAATCCAGCGGGCCGTCCAGGGTGGCCGTCGGCGGATGCTCCGGCGCCTGGGCAGTCTCCAGCCGGTAGAGGTTGTATAGGGGACGGCCGTCGGCCCGGCGGGCCGGGATGTCCAGCGCCGCGCCGGGCGGCGGCGGAGTCCCCGGCGGCAGGACCAGGACGCCGGGCAGTTCAGGGGCGAGGGATACCCAAGTCTGAGAGCAATCCACAAAGACCACCCGAATCTCCGGGCGGCCCAGGCCGGCGCGCAGGGCATCGGGCGAGAGCATAGCCGCCGCGTCGGTGCAGAGGGCGGCCCAGCGGGGCGCGGGCCGGGGCTCCACCCGGTACAGGAAGAGGGCATACCCCAGCCGGGCCAGAGGCGTGCGGGCCCGGAACCAAGCGTACGTGTTGAGGTCCGGAGTATAGACTCCCTGAAGCACGGTCGCGCCGATGGCGTAGACGCCGGGGGCCGGGTCCAGCGGCGTAAATGGGACGGCGCGCGGGTCCGGCGGCAGCCAGTCCACCGAAACCCCGTACACTTCCGGCCGTGCGGGGCTATAGTGGGCGTAGAAGACCCGGCCCACGCCGTTTTCCCGCATCCAGTCCCGCAGTTGCCAGAGGTTCTGGCCCCAATCCAGGTTGGAATCCACCAGGTAGCGGTATCCCCCCGCCGGTCCGCCCGATAGTTCGTTGAAGAAAGCCAGGTAGTGAGGTGCAACGTGCAGCGTGCCGAGGGCCAGCCAGGCCAGGAGGCAGACCAGCAACGGAACACGGAATACGGAGTAGGAAGTGCGTCCGTATTCCGTACTCCGTACTGCCCGGCCTGCGAGGATGAACAGGAAAGGCAAAACCGGCAAGAGGTGGCGATAGCCGATGTTGACAGTGCTGAAGGGAGTGGATGCCAGGTAGACCAGCGGGAAGGCCGCCAGAGGCGCCCAGCGGCGCAGGGCCTGGAGTTCCAGGTTTGGCCTTCCGATGAGGCTTGCCAGAGCCAGCAGAACCGTTGGCAACGGGGTCTTCAGGGCGAACGCGATGGGGAAATAGTACCACCACCCATGGTCGCTGTTCTGGCCCATCAGGAAGGCCGGATGGCCCAGGCGGTAGTGGTCCTGGAGGGAACGGTAAATCTCCAGGTGGGTAGCGGCGGGCAGAGGGAGGAGGAAACCCGAAACGGGGCGAAACTCAAACCCGTAGGCGGCCCAGAGGGTCAGTGCGGCCAGGGCCAGCCCACCCAGGGCGGCGCCCAGCCGATGGCGGAGGCGGACGGGGGCCAGCAGGGCCAGAATCCCCAGGGCCGGGATGAGGGAGAGGGCGGAGACTTTGGAGGCCAGGGCCAGCCCCAGGGCGATGCCTGCGCCGGCCGCGTAGCCCGCGTGGGGGCGGCGGAGCGCGCGGGCGACCAGGAAGAGCATGACCGTCCCCCAGAGGGTAACCGCCATATCGGTGGTCACCAGCGAGCCGTGGGCGATGATATTGGGGTCAAAGGCCAGCAGGAGGAGGGCCAGCAGGCCGCCGCGCGGCCCCCAGAGGTCGGTAGCCCAGCGGCAGACGACGGCCACCAGCAGGAGGGTCATCCAGATAATGGGGAGCCGGGCCGCCAGCGCCATCCGGGCCGGATAGGGGTACTGCCAGACCACCGCGTCGGTGACGGCGGAGAGGCTGGCGATCTCCCAGCCGTCTATCCGGCGGGGGTCGGGGAGGTCGGGCTGGAGCAGGAGCGGCGCGGCGGCCAGGACGTTGGCCAGCGGCGGGTGGATGTGAACCGGCTGCAGCCTCAGGTCGCCGGTGCGCAGATAGGTATACCCCGCGGCGATGTGGGGTCCCTCGTCAAAGGTGAGGGAGGAAGCGCGGGCGTGGGCCATTAATTGATTGAAGAGAGCCACGGCAAGAAAGGAGAACAGAAGCAGGACTTTGCGGCTTCGCATCCGGTGCTCCCACACTTTGGGCCAATCCCGCCAGGACGTAAACGTCCGGGCTTAGAAAACAAAGCCAGATCGCAAGATAAATATCTTGCGCCACGATAAATCTTGCGCTACGGGCTGCTCAGCCCCCGAAGGGGGCAGAGGGGTGCGGTTTACCGCCAGGCGGAGGCGGCGGGACAGAGCCCTCCGTTGAAAACTGTCGGGTAGCCAGCTCACCACATATGTCTGTGCCCGCCCTTGACAACCCCTGATTCTCCGATATACTTACCCCGTATTCGGGACCTGCCCGGTTGCCGGGCAAGTTCATAGCTCATCTATGCGACAGGAGGTCAACCATGAGGAGACGTTATCTAATCCTGGCGGGGCCAACCGTCATTGCGGTTGCGGTGGTGCTCCTGGTTTCCGGGATCACCTGGGCGGAAACCGAGCCGCCACCAGCGGATGTTATCGCGGCAGGAACCGCCTCGCTCCACAACCCCGGATTTGACAACCACGATTGGTATGAGTTCCATCTCCGGTACCAGGGGGCATACCCTAAAGGCGCCTGGCTCCCGGATGATGACAATAACACTAATAACAACATCCCCGATAGCATCCGGCAGGACTGGCGGCTGTGGTTTCTGGACGGGCGGGATATTGTGGAACCCGATCCGGAACAGACCTACGTTCTGAACGTTGAAGCCGTCCAAATGCGCACCTATGGCGAAGGTTCGTTCCTGGCCGGCATCTACCAGCCTATCTATAACGCCACACCCTGTCTGATCTACGGCTTCCAGATATACGCCCAGTCCCGGCCGGAAGCGAGCAACGATGTGCTCTATGCGTTGCAGGTTGGGATTGATCAGGTGGGCTGGCATCCCAACTCGTCCACCGACCCGGCGGTCCACGGCTCCTTCCCCAGCACAACGGTGTGGGGGCCCGCCCGGAAATACCAGTGGTCCTACGGCCCGCTGACGGTGACGGCGGAGGCTTGGAGCACCAAAATCACGGTCTTCACCTATGCCGATGCCAGCGGCGGCCGTTCTCACCGCATCCTCTGGGACACCGCCTCCTTCTGGGATGCTACGCCGCCGATGATCCACGACCCGAACAACCTGCCCACTCCATCGGGGATCAGCAATCTGACCGTCATCACAGCCGGAACAACGGCCACGGTGACCTGGACGACAACCGGCACGGCGCTGGGACAGGTGTATTACCGCCTGGTCTCTGCCCCCGCCGGGCCCCCTCCGCCGGATTACCCCCATAAGGTCTATCTCCCCATCGTCATGCAGCAGATTGGCTGGCGGTACACTCCGCTGAATAAGACGCCCGTCACCAGCCATCAGGCCATCCTGAGCGGGCTGGTTCCGGGCGGCACATACGAGTTCATCGCCGTCTCCCGGGGCCTCTCCAGCGGGCAATGCGTCACCTGGCGGTCGGGGGCCCAGCAGTTCACGGTGCCGACCCCGTAGCTGCTCCGTGGCGTTCATTGGAAATCAGAACGGCCGGCAGGGGAACCCGGTCCCCTGCCGGCTTTCCGTCTGCTTCCACTGACCACCGTTCCATCGTGTCCAGCCAGTAGACGCCGGTGAAGGGTTGATACTCGCCGGAGGGAGCATCCGCCGGGATGGGGAGCCGGTGGCGCTGGACGATGATGTCGCCGGGCCGCCACTGGTCCACCGGCACCGCCAATCCATCGCTAACGATGACCGGCTGGTCCCCCGGGCCGAGCAGGTGCATCATGATGGAGAGCGGGCGAGCAGGGACGGCCTCCACGCGCCACCAGGTCTCTACCTCCACCGTCTCCCCGGGTTGAACGGGGAAGGGGCCAGCGGAGTCCTCTCCGAGGAAAGTGAGAGTCCCCACCCGGATCACGGATTCGGGAGCGAAGCGCGGGCCCACCTTCCCCGCAGGTTGTTCATAGATGACGAAGGGGGGAAGAGCGCCGGTCCGTCGCTGTTCAAACGAAAGGCGCGCCGAGGCCAGGTACCGGTGGATGAATGGGTCATCGGAGAGAGCAGTCTGGCGGAAGAAGGCGAACCAGCCGGGGTCCTGGCCGCCGGTCGGAAAGAGCCAGCCGGAGGTGCAGTCAAAGTAGGCCAGCCGGAGGTCGTCACGGCCGAACCCGTCGGCAGCGGCCTCCGGGGGCAGCGGCGCAAGGGGTACCGTGCACTGGGCCAGCCAGGTGGGTAGGGGGTCGTGAGGGGATACCCGATAGACGAAGAGAGCGATGCCCGGGCGGGCCACCGGCTCCCGGTGACGGAACCAGTCATAGGTATCCGGGTCGTTTACCATAACCCCCTGGAGGGTCGTAGCACCGATCACGTAAAGGCCCGGTGTTGGGTCAAAGCGAGAAGGAAGCGTCAGGGGAGTATACGGGGCCGGAGGAATCGGATTATAAGGGATATGGTACAGGTCCGGGCCCGCATAGGTGTAAAAACTGAGATAAGGAAAAGGTCCGCTGGCATCCTCTTGCGTTTGGAGCCACTCCCTCAACGCTTTGAAAGACTGCCCCCAGTCCAGATTGGAGTCCACCAGATACCGGTGTCCCCCATAGGGCCCACCCGCCAGTTCGTTGAAGAAGGCCAGGTGGTGAGGAGCAACCCGCAGGGTGCTGGCAGCCAGCCAGATCAACAACGGAATACGGAGTACAGAGTACGGCCGTATTCCGTACTCCGTACTTCGTGGGATGCGGCCTGCGAGAACAAACAGGAACGGCAAGGCCGGTAGCAGATAGCGGTAGCCAATCGCGATGGTGCTGAAGAGCGTTGCCAGGCCATAGAGCAGAGGATACAGCCAGAGGTCCCGGTCCCGCCACCAGCGCCGGAGAGGGCAACGGGGAATGATCAGAGCCGCCCCCAGCAGAAACAGCGTGGGAAGCGGGGTTTTCAGGAGAAAGGCCACCGGATAGTAGTACCACCAGCCGTGATGACTGACCTGGCCCATCAGGAAGGCGGCATGGCCTTCGGCCGCATGCTTTCGCAGCATCTGCCACAGCAGGAAGTGGGTAGCAAGGGGATAGGGTCGGATTTCAAAGCCGTAGAGGGTCCAGAGCGTCAGGGCCGCCAGCCCCAGCAGGACGGCCAGCCATCCGGCCCACCGCAGCCACACCCTGATGCTTCTCTGACGGCGGAAGTCCTCCAGGGCCCAGGTGAATCCCAGCAGTCCCACGATGCCCAGGGGGAAGAAGCCGGAGGTTTTGGATCCCAGCGCCAGCCCCAGAGCAACACCGCCGAGGAGCCCCCATTTCCAGGAACGGGTGGTGGCCCAGCGGGTCGCGGCGTAAACACCGATGAATCCCCAGACCGCCAGCAGCACGTCGGTGGTTGCCAGGCCGGAGTGGGCCAGGAAGTTGGGGTCAAAGGCGAAGAGAAAAAGGGCCAGCCATCCTCCCCGACGTCCGAACCGTTCCCGGGCCCAGCGGTACACAAAGGCCGCGCCGATCAGCGCCACCAGGGTGATAGGGAAACGAGAGACAAAAGTAGCGGCTTCCAGAGCAGGCCCGGGGCCGTACCAGTGAAGGAAGGCGGAGACGAAGCGGGAATGGTCACCCCCTGCCCATCCGTCCAATTCCTCCACGGCCGGGCCGGGCTGAAGGAGCAAACCGGCGCCTGCCAGCG
>DAOTWL010000225.1:0-12330 GCA_034435875.1 Anaerolineae bacterium | reverse complement strand
GCCCTGACGGGCTATCCGGAAGCCCCCGAAGGGGGGCTTCGCATTTGCGCCAGGGGCTAAAAGCCCCTGGCGCAGGTAGTTACCGTGGGATGCGGCGGCCTCCGGCCGCCGCACCCCGCGTCCTTTCCCCTGGAGGGGAAGACCGAAGCCTATGCAGTCTGGAGGGCGTGCAGGAGGAGCCGGACGGCCCCCTCCACGTCCTCCCCGTCCACCATTTCGCTGGGGGTGTGGATGTAGCGGCAGGGGATGGAGAGACAGCCGGAAGGGACGCCGGACCGGACCAGTTGCATCGCCGCCGCGTCAGTCGTGCCCCGCTCCAGGACTTCCATCTGGTAGGGGATGCCCGCCGCCTCCGCCGCGCGCACCAGCCACTCCCGCACCATGGGATGGGCGATCATCCCGGCGTCCTGCACTTTGATCGCCGGCCCCTTCCCCAGTTCCACCGCCATCGGTCGGCTCTCCGGCGTATCCCCCGTCCCGGTTACGTCCACCGCGATCGCCATATCCGGCTCAATCCCGTAGGCCGCCGTCCGGGCGCCGGAGAGCGTCGTCTCTTCCTGGACGCTGAAGACGAAGTGGACTTCGTGGGGTGTCGGTCCGAGCCGCCGCAGCGTCTCCACCAGAACGGCGCAGCCGATGCGGTCGTCCATCGCCTTGGCGACCAGCCGCCGGCCCTGGACGGCGAACGGTCGCTCAAAGACGGCCGTGTCTCCCACCCGCACGGGGCAATCCTCCCGACCGGTCGCGCCCACGTCTATGTACAGTTGTTCAAACGTCGGGGCCTTGTTCGGGTCTTCCCGTTTCTCCGACCCGATGACGCCCAGGGTGCCGTTCTCAAAGCGGACGCGCGCGCCCAGGCAGGTTAGGGGGGAGACGCCGCCGATGGAGGTGAACCGCAGAAAGCCCTTCTCGTCCACGTAGGTGGCCATGACGCCGATTTCGTCCATATGGGCCGCCAGCATGATGCGGCGTCCGTTGCCGCTCCCCCGGCGGACGGCGACCAGACTGCCCAGCGGGGTGACCCGGACCTCGTCGGCGTGGGGTTCCACTTCCGCGCGCAGGACGGCGCGGATAGTATCCTCAAAGCCGGAAGGACCGAAGGTTTCGGTGAATTTGCGGATCAGGTCGTGCATGTTTCTCCTCTGGCAGGGAATGGTGGTAGCACTGCATTGAATCGTGGTAAGGCGTAGGGCGGGCTTTCAGCCCGCCATATTTGGGGACAGCCTGGAAAGGCTGTCCCACATCGAAAACCCTTTTCAGCAAGGCAGAACGTCGCTCGTAGTGAGGCACGGAACGAAGGGGAGTGCCGTTTTGGCCGACTGAAACGCCCCTCCGCTTTGCTTCGGGGCTGACTACGAACATCCGCGCGTAGTGAGGCCCGGAACGAAGTGGAGCGCCGTTTCGGCCCACTGAAATGCCCTTGGGGCTTATCCCCCGGCGCGGTTAGAGAAATCCAGATCGCCTCGCCTCAGCCGGGCCAGGCTCTCCCGCATCAGCCGGACGGTGTTCTCCAGGTCCATCGGGGAGAGCAGGCTGACGGGACTGTGGATGTAGCGGCAGGGCACGGCGACAGTGCCGCAGGGGACCCCCTCGCGGGCCAGGTGGATGGCGCCGGAATCGGTGCCGCCGATGCCCGGTTGCTTGAACTGGTAGGGGATGCCCAGCGTTTCCGCCGTCTCCACCAGCCGCCGCAGCAGGCCCCGGTGGGCAATGAACGTGTGGTCCATCACCGTAATCGCCGGCCCTTTACCCAACTCGGATGTCGGGCTGACGTCCTTCTTTTTGGGCAGGTCGTCGGCGATGGTGCCCTCCAGGGCAAAGGCACAGTCCGGACGGCTGGCGTAGGCGGCGACGCGCGCGCCCCGCAACCCCACCTCCTCCTGGACGGTGAAGACCGCGTACAGGTCGTGGGGAAGCCGTTCGCCGCGCACCAGTTCCGCCAGGACCCCACAACCGGCCCGGTCGTCAAAAGATTTTCCCTTGACCAGCGCGCCCACCTTTTCAAAGCAGGTGGCGAAGACCATCGGAGTTCCCAGCGGGGCCAACCGCTGGGCCTCGTCCTTCCCCTTTGCCCCGATGTCCACCAGCAACTGGTCTATCTGGACGACCTTCTCGTCCTCCCCCTGTTCCAGGAGATGAACGGGCTTGAGACCGATGACGCCGGGGATACGGTCCGGCCCCACCCAGAGCTGGGCGCCGGGGAGGACCCGGTCGTCTATGCCGCCGATGGCGCGCACGCGCAGGCCGCCGGAATCGTCGTGCCCCACGACCATCAGCCCGATTTCATCCATGTGGGCCGTCAGCAGGACGCGCAGGCGGTCCGCGCCGGTCCCCTCCCGGACGACGTGCAGGTTCCCCAGCGCGTCCACCCACATCCGGTCCGCGACCTCTTCCAGGGCCCGGCGCAGGGCCTGCCGGACTTCTTTCTCGTGGCCCGAAGGGCCGAAGGCTTCGGAGAGTTCTTTCAGAAGTTCCACGGTTCGTTCACCTGAGGGTTGCTCTGATCAATCAACCGATGGGCGATGGCCACAAAGAATTGGACGATATCGGCGATCACCGAGCCACCTTTTCAGAGCGTATTCCCAGAGTTCCCGATCGCGCGGCGAACGAAAGCGAATCTGTTCCAGGTCTCTGGCGATCTGCTGGGGTGTCAGGTACTGCCGGATTTCCTCCCAATGGGGCATATTCCAGGATGCGTCCGATGAGCCAGGCCCGCTCCACCGGGGTTCCCTGGTGCAAAATCCGCCGTACATCCTCTTCCGAAAGGTCGTAGTCCCAGAGAAACGATAACCGCTTTCCCATTACTCGTCTTCCCAGCGGGGCCGGAAATCCGCCTCCAGTCCGGCGGCAAGGAGGGCCAGCAGACGGCCGGCCCGCTCCACGTCCTTCAGCGAGACCGTCTCCACTGGCTGGTGCATGTAGCGGAGGGGGACCGAGACCAGGCCCGTGGGCACGCCCTCGCGGCTCACCTGGATGGCCCAGGCGTCGGTGCCGCTGCGGCCCGGGATGGGGTCTATCCGGTAGGGGATTTCGTTCGCCTCAGCGACCTTCTTCAGCCGCTCCACCACCGCCGGATGGAAGTTCGGCCCGACGCCGATGGCGACCCCTTCCCCCAGCGGGAAGGTCAGGTGGTTGGGCACACCGGCCTGCTGCCCAAAGGTGACGTCCACCGCGACGGCCATATCGGGGGCGACGCCATAGGCGGCGGCAGTGGCGCCGTAGAGCCCCACCTCCTCCTGGACAGTCGCCACGGCGACCACGTCCCAGGCGTGGGATGTGCGGGAGAGGGATTCCAGCGCCAGCGTCAACACCGCCACAGAGACCCGGTTATCCAGGGCCTTGCCCGCCAGCAGGCCGTTTTTCAGTTCTACGGCTTTCCGTCGGAAGGAGATCGGATCACCCACCCGGACGACCGCTTTCACCTCCTCCTCCGGCAATCCCACATCCACGAACAGTTCTTCCCAGGGGAGGGTCTTATCTCGCCGGTCGGGGGGTACAACGTGGGGTGGGCGCATGCCCACGATGCCCGGGAGGTCCCGCTGCCCGTGGACGACGACTTCCGTTCCCGGCAGGATGCGCCGGTCGGCCCCACCCGCGCGGGTGATGCGCAGGAAGCCCTTCTCTATGCCCGTCACCCGCAGGCCGATTTCGTCCATATGGGCGGCGAACATCAGGGCAGGGCGGGGCTCCGGGCCGGAGCCGCGCCGACGGCCGATGAGGTTCCCCAGGCCGTCGGTCTGAATCTCATCCACCAGCGGGGCCCACAGGTCGCGCACCAGGGCCCGCACCGGTTCTTCGTGACCAGGCAGGCCCGGTATTTCTGAAAGTTGTTTCAACAGGTGGAGGGTTTCCATAAAGTGTATGTAACTCCTTTTGCGGTTAACTCCCGTCTCGGGCGGGAATTTCATTCCTCTGCGGGGTGAGAAAAAGAACATCAGTGCAACTTGATTTTCAGGGAAAGCATCAAGGATGTCCTGCGCCACCCTCACCCCGCCTCACCCCCGGCCCCCATATGCGGTAACTTCAGGGGCTGCGCCGGTTGGGTTGCCGCCTCGGGCGCTGACTGAAGTCCGCCTCTTTGGGCCTCACCCCTCCCCTCTCCTGAACGGAGTTCGGGAGAGGGGCCGGGGGTGAGGTGAGCCGCCGGGGGAGGGGTGAGGCCGCAGGGAGGCCGATTTGCAATGGGCGCTGACTGAAAGTCCGCCTCTCTGGGCCTTCGGCCGGGTTGCTCACTTCGTTCGCAACCAGGGCGGCCTACGCCGCCCTTTTGATGGGCGTCAACGCAGGTTGACGCCCGGCACAGGAGCGCCCAAGGAGGCCGATTTGCAATCGGCGCTCCGGGCGGCGGAAAGTGAAGAGCTCAATCCAGCCTTAAGTTAACGCTTATGCCCCCGGCCCCTCCTCCAGCGGTTCTCTGTTCATGCGCGGACGGCAGCGGGCTCCAGGGATTGCCCTGAAGGAGGGGGTGGTGTCAGGGCGGCATCCAGGTCGGGCTGGCTGTTGGGAAGATCGTGTCCGTCGGCACCAGCGAGACGGCCGGCGGCGGCGGCGGCGGGGGCACCGGTGTCTCCGTCGGCGTTTCGGTCGGCGTGGGCGTCGCCGTCGGCGTGGGGCTGCCTGTCGGCACCGGGGTGGCCGTCGGCGTGTCGGTCGGTGTAGGGGTCGCGGTGGGCGTCGGTGTGTCAGTCGGCGTCGGCGTCGGCGTCCGCGTGGACGTCGGCGTCGGGGTGGGGGTCGGGGTATAGGTCGGCGGCCACCACTGGGTCGGCGTCGCCTCCAGCGTCGGCGTGGGCGGAGGGGGCGTGAATGTGAGGGTGGGGGTCTCCGTCACCACGGTCGGCACCGGTGTGGGCCGGACCGGGGTGGAGTACAGGTATAGAAGCCCAAACCCCAGGCAATAGCAGGGGATGGTCAGCAGAATAATCCCCAGCAGGGTCATCTGCAGAGGAGTTAACCCCAGGCGGCTCTGCGGCTCGGCGTCCATACGGCTCATATGATAGCACGAACCAGAGGGGTTGTCAATGGGCGCCTGATACGCCCATGGAAGCGGCACTGCCTTCTTTGTCCAAGTGTGGTATAATAGGAACGGGCCAGGGCGTTCTAACACAACGTTAACACCTCTCTATCGGAAATCCAACAACCGGCGAGTAAAATAAGATAACCGTCAGTCTGGACTGTTGGCCTTGAAGGAGAAACCAATATGATGCGAATGGACCGATTCACCGAGCGGGCCCAGGACGCCGCCCAGCGGGCGGTGGAAATCATGACCCGCTACGGGCACACCCAGGTGGATACCGAGCACATTCTGCTGGCTCTGCTGGAACAGCCGGACGGCATCGTCCCGCAGATTTTGGCCCAACTGGGAATAGACCCGGATTGGATCGCCAACCAGGTAGATGAGATTCTCCGCCGCAGCCCCAAGGCCGGCATCTACGGACGAGGCAATCTGGGGCAGATTTTCATCACCCCCCGGGTCAAACGGGTGCTGGATGAGGCCAACACCGAGGCCAATCGCCTCAGCGACGATTACGTCTCCACCGAGCACCTGTTTCTGGCCATCGTCACCGAACGGGGCACCCAGGTCGCCCGCATTATGGCGGAGGCCGGGATTACCCGCGAGCGGGTCTACGCGGCCATCCGGGCCATCCGCAGCGGACAGTCCTTTGTAGATAGCCGCCCCGAATCCCGCTACCGCACCCTGGAGAAGTTCAGCCGCGACCTGACCCGGCTGGCCAAAGAGGGCAAGTTGGACCCCGTCATCGGGCGGGACGCGGAAATTCTGCGGGTTATCCAGATTCTCTGCCGCCGCACCAAGAATAACCCCGTCCTCATCGGCGAGCCGGGCGTCGGCAAGACCGCCATCGTGGAGGGGCTGGCCCAGAAGATTGCCTCCGACAACGTTCCCGAAATCCTCAAAGGCCGACGGGTGATGCAACTGGACCTGGCCGCGATGGTCGCCGGGACCCGCTTCCGGGGCGAGTTTGAGGAACGGTTGAAGGCCACCGTGGAGGAAATCCAGCGGGCGCAGGGGGAAATCATCCTGTTCATTGACGAGTTGCACACCGTTGTCGGGGCAGGAGCCGGAACTGGCGCGCTGGACGCGTCCAGCATCATGAAGCCGTACCTGGCCCGGGGCGAACTTCAGTGCATCGGCGCCACGACGCTGGACGAATACCGCCAGTACATAGAGAAAGACGGCGCGCTGGAACGGCGGTTCGCTCCCGTCTTCGTGGACGAGCCGACAGTGGAGGAGACGATAGAGATGTTGCGCGGCCTGCGGGACCGTTACGAGGCCCACCACCGCGTCCGCATCACCGATGAGGCGCTGGTGGCTGCTGCGCGCCTCTCCCACCGCTACGTCACCGACCGGCGCCTGCCCGATAAAGCCATAGACCTGGTGGACGAGGCGGCGTCCAAAGTGCGGGTGGCTCTCCACACCCTCCCCCCGGAACTGAAGCGGATGGAGGCCGAGATCAGCCGTCTTCAAATGGAGGAAGAGGCCGCCAGCAACGGGCGGGATTACGAACGGGCCGCCGAGATCAAGGTCCGACGGCTTCGCCTGGAGGAGCAATTCCGCCAGCAGCGCGAGGCCTGGCAGCGGGAGCACCAGTTGGATGAGACGGTGGACGCGGAGGACATCGCGCAGGTGGTGGCCTCGTGGACCGGCATCCCGGTGGCCCAGATGCTGGAGACGGAGGCGGAGAAACTGCTGCGCATGGAAGAAGCGCTCCGCCAGCGCATCGTCGGGCAGGACGAGGCCATCGCCGCCGTCGCCGACGCCATCCGGCGCGGGCGCTCTGGCCTGAAAGACCCCCGGCGGCCCATTGGCTCCTTCATCTTCTTGGGCGCCTCCGGCGTGGGGAAGACCGAGATGGCCAAAGCGCTGGCCTGGTTCCTCTTTGACGACGAGGACGCGCTCCTGCGCATTGACATGAGCGAGTACCACGAGCGGCACACCGTCAGCCGACTCTTCGGCGCCCCGCCCGGCTACATCGGCTACGAGGAAGGCGGACAACTCACCGAGGCCGTCCGCCGCCGCCCCTACCAGGTCGTCCTCTTTGACGAGATAGAGAAGGCCCACCCCGAAGTCCTGAACGCCCTGCTCCAGATTCTGGATGATGGTCGGCTGACCGACGGCCAGGGCCGGACGGTAGACTTCCGGAACACCGTCATCATTATGACCTCCAATGTGGGGACGGAATTTGCGGGCAAAGGGGGCGCGCTGGGATTCCTGCGGGAAGGAGCCGGCCGGCGGGAGGAGGAAGAGAGCCGACAGCGGATTGAGCGGGCGCTGAAGGAGACGTTCCGTCCGGAGTTCATCAACCGGGTGGACGAAATCATCATCTTCAACCGGCTGACGTTGGAGCACATGGAGCAGATTGTGGACCTGCAGATGCGGGAGATTTCGGAGCGGCTGGCGGAGCAGGGGCTGCAGGTGGAATTGACCGATGCGGCCCGCCGGTGGCTGGCCCGGGAAGGGTACGACCCCCAGTTCGGCGCCCGTCCGCTGCGGCGAGCCCTCCAGCGGCATGTGGAAAGCCCGCTCAGCGTGCGGCTCCTGCGCGGGGAATTCCACTGCGGCGACCGGGTGCGGGTGGACGTGGGGGAATCGGGCCTGACCTTCACCCGGATTGGGGTATGTGAGGAACCCCCATCGCTTCGGATGTCCGAGCCGGTTCTGCAGGCGCAGGGTTAGGGCAAACAAAACGTGCCAGGCACTTCCCAAAGTGCCTGGCATGTTTTACCGGCAGGGCAGCGAGGGAATCGTCACCCGATATATCCTCCCCCGCGCCAGGACGAAGAGGGAATCCCCCGTCTGGCTGACCGTCAGCGCCTGGAGGCCCTGGAACTCCCCTCCTGGTGGGCGCAACTGGGCGCAAAACGCGCCGTCCTCCCGAAGAACGACGATGCGCTCCGCCGCCCCGTCGGCCAGATATATCGGGCCCTTTTCCAATTCAGGGTCCACTGCCAGCGCGGTAAAATGGACTGCCGGGGCCGGGATGCCGCTGACCGCGAAGGGGGCCGCCCGGCCCTCCTCATAACGGGCCACCCCCCCGTCCTCAAAGAGGACGTAGATACTGTAATTCAACGCCATATCCCGCGCCCCCGTCAGCGGCGGGGCCTCCGATGAGAAATACGGCTCCGGCCCTCCCCCAAATTCCCCGTTCTTTGGGACGTACCGCCAGATTTGCCCCCCCGCCGGGTCCAGCAGATACAGCCGTCCCGCATAGGTTGCGATGGCGACCGGGTCATGTCCCCCGGGAGGCGGAGAGAGTGCCACCGACCGGGGCTCAGACCAGTGGGGGTCATACGCCCAGAGACGTCCCCCAACCCCCAGGATGAGAAGGCCCAGGGATGGCTGACCGGGCCCCGACCGATGGGCGGTGACGTCTATCAGAGAGGGCGCTCCCGGGATGGAGATGAACTCGCTCCCGCCGCCGATGAGAATCCGACGCACCTGGCCCGGGCCCTCCAGTACGGCCACGCTCTGCTCCCACGCCACCAGGCGGTTCCGGGAGACCTGGGCGCCCAGGTCGGCCAGCAAAGTCGGCGCCACCCGAATGACGCCGTCCATTTGATCCAGCGCGTCCCGGGCCAGGGCGTGCAGTGCGCTGACCTCCGGGTCCTCGTCGTCCGCCGTCAGGGCCAGGACGGCCTCCCAGTGGGGGCGGGCCAGTTCCGGGTGGGGTGCCCGCTGCGCGGCCAGGACCTGTTCCTGAGCCCGGGAGAGGGCCTCCCTCCGCCGGAGGTCCCGACCGTACCGGAACCAGACGAGCAGAGTGGTCAGGATGACCAGAATCAGGATGACGAGGGCCAGCGCGGCCATGCGGCGGGGGTTCTCCTGGGGGACGGGTCGGGGCACCCGGACGCCGACCGTCCGGCGGCGCTCCGCACCGGGAAGGGCGCGCCGGAAGAGGGCCCGGGTTCCGTGATAGGCGGATACGGCCGCTGCGCTCAGGCCCGCTCCCACCGCCGACGCTCCCCGCACCAGTCCCCGACCGATGGCTCTTGCGCCTCCGGCCAGCCCTCTACCGATGGCCGTAAATCCTGCCCCCACCTTCTCCCCCAAACGAGGTAACTTCAGGGAAGGGGGGGGAAAGGGGTATTCTGCCGCTCGGGTCCAGACCGCCGGTTCTACGACCTCCTCCGTAATGCCCTCCCGTGGCATCGGTTCCTCCGGGGGGAGCATTTCCTCGGGTGCCTGCGCTTCCTCTGGCGGGGGAGGAGTCACCGGGGGTGGTTCCGGTGGGAAGGGTACTTCCCGGCGGCGCGGGGAGGGCGGAGCCGGAGGCGGGACCGGCCCTTCTTCCGTCCAGCGCAGAACGGCCGCCGTCAGCGACTCCCCTCCGGCCAGTTGCTCCAGGCCGTCCAGTATATCCTCCCCTTCCCGCCGGAGCACCCGGCCCAGGGCATCCGGAGCGACCAGGCGGAGGAGATTTTGAGTACTCAGGAGGAGGGTCATACCGGGCCGGACGGGGATGTAGGAAAGCCCGATCTCGGCATAATATCGGCTCCCCAGGTGAGAGAGGGGGCGGTCGGGGTGTTGTTCGTCGCCGTCGGCGGAGAGGACCCATGACCAGGCCAGGCCGGTGTGGGCCAGGAAAACTTCGTCGGCCCGCAGGGCGGCGCAGGCGATGCTCCCCACGCAGCGGCTCTCCGGGGGCAGTTCGTGGTTGAAGCGGACCAGGGCCCGATTCGCCGCGATGACGGCCCGCCGCAGAGCGGCCACCGGGCTTCCGGAAGTGGACCAGAACGCCTGCGCGGCCGCGTCCCGGATTTCCCGGTAGAGGCGAGAGGGGGCCGGTCCGGTCAGGTCCAGCACCATCGCGAACCGTTCGCCCTCCCGTCCGGGGGCCGGATGCAGGGGCGGGGTGAGCCAGGCGGTGCCCGGATGCCCTCCCGTCTGTCGCCGCCCGTCTGTCAGGCGAATCCACCCAATCCAGGGCTCCATAGCCGCGCCTTTCGTTCAGCCTCACTCCTCCCCTGACCCCTCCCTCAAGTCTGGCCTTTTCGCCAGCGGGATAAAAGTTTACCCCCTCTCGCCGGTTTGGGTCGGATTCTACCTACCCGACAGTTTGGAAAGCGGGACGCGGACGAGCGCGGAAAACGCGGAAAAATCTCCCTTTCGTTCTCACACCAAGACACAAAGGCACAAAGAAAAATCAACATAAATCGTGATCTTTGTGCCTTTGGGTGAGATGCCTTTTGCCATGCGTTTTGAAAAACCCGCGTCTATCCCCGTTTTCCGCGTCCTGGAGCACATGGAAGAACACGGAAATGCACGGAAAGTGTTCATCCGTGTTCATCCGTGTTGATCCGCGTTTTTCCGCGTCTTATCTGAAAAGTGTCAGATAGCCAGGGTCTGTCCCCTTCGCCCCAAGCCAAAGTTCAGGAAGGGGGTAGCGGCGAAGGGCGACGCCGAAGGCTCGCCCGAGGCGCCGCTGGAGGTGGGGTGAGGTTGCTTATAGAATAGCCCAGAATTCCGGGTTGTCAAGTGAGCCAGGTGGCAGGCTGTCGTACGCCTGGAGGCTGGATTCCCTGGGCGCTTCGGCGCCGGGGGGGGCAACCGCAAGGGGGGCAACCGCAAGGGTTGCCCCTACGGCCTCACCCCTCCCCCGGCGGCTCACCTCGCCCCCGGCCCCTCTCCCGAACGGAGTTCGGGAGAGGGGAGGGGGCCGGGGGGTGGGGTGAGGAACTCTCAGCGCAGGATCAGCGGCAGATAGACCCGGTACGGCAGGGCCACTGCGCCGACCGTCGCGCTCACCGGCCCGTAGCGGGTCTCCCGGCCCGAAGTGTCCACCTCCGCCAGCCAGTACCACCAGACGCCCGCGTAGGGCACTGTGTCGTTGTAGACGTAGGTCGCGCCGCCGCCCCGCGCCGCCGAGGGCACAAAGGCGACGAAAGTGGCCCGGGCGAAATCCGCCTCCGGCGCGCGGTAGAGGTTGAAGCCGAAGGTGTCCATCTCCACCGCCGTCGCCCACTCCAGCCGGACGCTCTGGCCCGCCACACCGCCCACCCGGAAGTACAGCAACTCCACCGCCGTGGGCACGTTCTGAATAGGCTCGTCGTCGCGCGGCTCGTTGGCCGGATTCTGGTACACATCCACCGGCCCGCTGATGATGGCCGTGTTCACCGTAGTGGTGATGTTGTGCGCCACACTGAAGACGGTGGTGATGCGGAAGGACCCGCCCGGCGCCAGGTCGCGCCCGAAGCCGTAGGGCGCAGGGCCCGTCAGGTCATACCAGGTCAGCAGGCCGTCGTCGGCATCCTCTTCGGGGTACGGCTCGGCGGTCACGAAACTCAGGTAGTACGGGTCGTACTGGTCCAGCAGCGGCAGGACGTCTATGGTGCTGACGCCGACGTTGGTGATGACGATGGTGAAGGTGACGTAGTTGGGGAATTCATCATCCAGGTCGGCGGCCACCAGTTGCTTATCCAGCGCCACTGCCGGGTCCACAATCGCCACGGGCGCATCATCGGTGTCGGTGAGGACGCCGCCGGGGTACTCGCCGCCGACCAGCGCCACGTTCCAGTACGTGCCGGTGATGCCCAGCGTGGCGGTGACGGCGAAGGAGACGGTGAGGCTCTCGCCGGGGGCCAGCGGCCCCAGGTTCTGCCAGACCAGCAGCGGCTCGGCGATGACGTCCGGGTCGGACGGGCGGCCGGAGCCGACGACGTAGTAGAAGTCGGCGGGCAGGGTGTCCGTCAGCACCAGCGGGTTGAAGGTCACCTGCCCGGTGTTGGTGATGCGGATGGTGTAGGTGAAGGGCATGCTCCGGACGGCCTCGCCCGGCGCGACGTCCTTGGTCAGTTCCAGCCCCGGCACCAGCGGCGTGGTGGGTTCATCGTCGGCGTTGTTGCCGGGGTTATTGTCGGGCGTGTCGGAGCCGGCGACGACGCTGTTGGTGAAGACGCCGGTCGCCGTCACCAGCACCCGGACGGTCACCATCAGCCGCCGGGATTCGCCCACGGCCAGGTCGCCCAGGCTCCAGACCAGCGGGTTGGGGCCGGAGGTCTGCGACGGCACGGCGGAGATGAACGCCACTTCCGGCGGCAGGGTGTCGGTGACGATGACATTCCGGGCCACCGACGGGCCGTGGTTGGTGACGACCAGCGTGTAGGTCAGCAACGTGCCCACGATGACTGGGTCGGGGTCGTCGGCCTTGGCGACGGCCAGGTCGGCGCGGGTCTCCACCGGCGTGGTGATCTCGTCGGTATCGGTGAGGCCGGAGGTATCCGTGATGGCGACGGCGTTGGAAATCAGCGTGCCGCTGAGGACGGCGCTGTCCACCCGCACGGTCAGCGTCACCACGCCCGAGGCGGGCGGGT
>DAOTWL010000224.1:0-4467 GCA_034435875.1 Anaerolineae bacterium | reverse complement strand
TTGTGGGCGGCGGCTTCGCCGCCGCCCACAAACCCCACCTTTCTTATTGCAGACCACCCCAACCGTGATATAATCCCAGGAGTGCGGATGCAGGCCTGGCGGCCTGCGTTACCCATACACCCGGAGGTTGCTATGCGAATACGGCACGTGGACGGACGGTTTCTCATCCGACTGGAGGCCGGGGAAGAGACAATGGCGGCCCTGCGGTCGTGGGCCGCAGAACAGAAAGTGGGTTTTGCCGTGCTGTGGGCGATCGGCGCCATGCGCCGGGCCATAGTGGGATATTTTGATACTACGGCAGCCATCTACCGGCAGATTTCAGTGGAGGAGCAGGTGGAAGTGCTGAACATCACTGGAAACGTGGCGCTTGGAGAGGACGGCGCCCCCATCGTCCACGCTCACGCCATTCTGGGGCGCTCCGACGGGAGCACCGTGGGCGGTCATCTGATAGAAGGCCACGTCTTCCCCATGCTGGAGGTGGTCGTCCGGGTGTTCCCAGAGCCCGTGTACCGCCGGGCCGATCCCACCATCGGCCTGACGCTCTGGGATTTGTAATAAAGCCCGGCGGTTCACCGCCGGGCTCAACCTGCGAAGCCCGCTTCGGGGGCTAAAAAGCCCGAAAGGGCTTTGCATTCTGAGCCTGGACGTTTACGTCCGGGCGGGGTTTTACCGCCTCGGCACCACTTTCAGAATCGTACCGGGGTGAAGGGTGAAATCCGGCCCGATGTTGTTGAGACTGACCAGTTCCTCCACCGTCATCCCGAAGCGGCGGGCGATAGAGTAGGCCGTATCTCCGGGCCGGACGTAGTAGCCGTACCCTCCTCCCGGGGCCGGCACCGGGACCAGCACCATTGTCCCCGCCTGGACCTGCCGGGGGTCGGCGATGTTGTTGGCAGCGGCGATCGCCTGGGCCGTCGTGCCGAACTTCAGGCCGATGCGGAAGAGATTCTCCCCCGGCCCCACGATGTAGTAAATCCCCCCGGCTCCCGGCGCCCCAGAGGGCATCGCCGTCGGCTGAGGGGTTACCGGTGGCGGCAGTTCCGCCGTTGGCAACGGCGCCGCGCCGCGAATCGCAATAGACCCATCCGCCAGAGGAGCCACCGAAACCGGTTCCCCGTTCCCGCCCTGAGCGATCACCTGATCCATCCAGATTGGCGTGATCCCCGGCGCAATCGCCTGCAAAGACAGGGAGACCAGGACGCCTTCTTCCTTCGGTGGCGCATCCGGCAAGAGGGCCGCGTGATACATCAGGCGATTCCCCTCCACCTTGTTCTCCAACACCAGCCCCATCAGGTCCCCCGGCGCGGCCTGAATCCCCTCCTCCGCCGGATCCGCGTCCACAACCTGGACCAGCAGCGGATCAAACCTCACCTCCAGGGAGAGGGAATTCACGCCCCCCACCCCATCCGCCCAGACCTGGACGGTGGCCGTCTCCCCGACCTCCAGCGAAAGGCTGGCCGGATTCAGGTACAAACTGGGGGGACGTGCCACCGTCGGGGTTTCTTCGGTGGAGAGGTTAAAGGGGACGGAAATGGTCACCGGCGGCGGCAGTTCCTCTGGAAAGGGGGTGGCAGTGGGGATAGGGGTCGGCTGAGCACAAGCGGTCAGAAAGAGGACGCACCCCCCGACAAGCCAGTAGACGATTCCGCGACGCATGTCATTCCTCCTGCAACTTGCTGCGGGTGAACCCGCCGGCCAGACGGGCCCAGTCCTCCAGAGAGAGCCGTTCCGCCCGGGTGCGCGGGTCTATGCCGGCCCTGCGCAGTACATCGGCCGCTTCGTCCGAAGAAATGCCCAGGCCGCCTGCCAGACTGTTGCTCAGTTGCTTGCGGGGCTGGGAAAAGCCGGCCCGGACCACCCCAAAGAACCAGTCCACATCCGTCACCTCCACCGGGGGGTGAGGATGACGGTCTATCCTCACCACTGCCGACTCCACCTCCGGAGGGGGATAGAAGGCACCAGGCCGGAGGCGGAACAGCCGTTGCGGGCGACCGTAGAACTGGACGCTGACCGCCAGCAGGCTCATCCGTCCACTCCGGGCCACTATCCGCTCCGCCACCTCCCGCTGAACCGTCACGACCATTCGCTGCGGGGAGACCCTTGCCTCTAACAGGTGCCGGAGCACCGCCGACGTGATCGCGTAGGGGAGGTTTGCCACTACCTTATACGGCCCCTCTCCTACTAGTTCGGACGGGTCCAGGGCCAGGATGTCCCCCGCCACCAGACGGACGTTGGGGCAGTCGGCCAGTTCGGTTTCCAGAACGGGGAGGAACCGCCGGTCAATCTCCACCGCCACGACGCGATCGGACTCCCGGGCCAGGAGCCGGGTCAGGTTGCCCACCCCGGCCCCAATTTCCAGGACAGCGTCCTCTGGCGTCAACTCGGCGGCGGCCACGATGCGGGCCAGCGCCCGCACGTCCACCAGAAAATGTTGCCCCAGTTCCCGACGGGGTTCCAGGCCGTAGCGGTGGAGGACTTGCCGGACATCGGTCGTCATCAGTCCAGAATGTACGAAATCTGGTCCGGTGGAGGGACGGGGGTGAGGATATAGACGTCTACCCAACGGTACCAGAGAATCAGGTCATCGTCGTTGTAGCCCAGGTCAATCCGCCGGCCTTTAATCGCGCCGCCCGTATCCGCCGCCAGCCCGATGCCGTATCCGGGGACGTAGACGCGGGAGCGAAGCGGGATGATGCGCGGGTCCACCGCGACGATGCCCCGTTGCATGGGCAGGCCCAACCGGGTACGGCCGTAATAGGGCCTGGTCTTCGGCACGCCCGCGGTGGAGGCACTGTAGGAGGTCGCCAGCATCCGGATGACCCGCCAGTACTCCACCACGCCCTCCGGGGTCTCCAGTTGGCGAACGATGATTTTCGTGCCGTAGCCAATAATTTTTTCCGTCGGCGGCACGGCGACGTACTCGTCCTCCAGAGCGCGGGCGACCTCCGCGCCGTTTTCGTAGCGGACCCGCCAGCGTCGCTGAAGGATGCCCGCCGCACCCTCCTGGATCAGCCGCCGCTGGTCTATTTCCAGTTCAGGGTCTGCCTGCCAGCGCACCGAGTAGGGGATTGGCTCCTGCTGGACCAGGAACGCCTCCGCCACCCGGAGGACCTGGACCACCGTCTCTTCGCCGAGGGGGGTGTCCGGCGGCGGGTCGGTGGAGTCCTGACCCACCAGGACGATGCCCAGGTCCGCCAGTACCTCCCCTACCCTGCTGCGATGCGTCCGGGTGCGGACCGTCTTCCCGTCCACCAGTACGGTAACGGGCCGGGAGCGCTCCAGGTAGATGTGCATTCCGGCGGATACGGGCTGTCCCAGGTCGGGCCGGATGCGGTCGGCCCGGTAGAGGGCCAGGCCGAGTTCTTCCAGCGCCCGCCCGACGGTCGGCGCGGCCGTGAGAAAGGAGACGGTTCGCCCGCCCTCGTGGAGGGTCACCGGCACCGCGCGGGCGATCTGGATCAACCGGTCACCCTCGCAGGCCGGTACGGTTGCCGATTCGCAGGAGGTCGTGGTGACCCGGTCCGCCGGGTTAAGGGAGATGCCCACCTCCGCCAGCACCTGGTCAGTGGTATCCGCGTGCGTCCAGACCGCCCAGGTCCGCCCGTCGGCCTGGAGCGTCACCGGACGGGCGCGGGAGACGGTCACCGTCATCCCGGGCTGTAGGGCCGTCTCGGGGGCCGGTTCCACGACGTCCTTGGGGCGGAGATGCAGGCCAGCGTCCAGCAGCAGCGTGCCGACCGTCTGCTGGTGCGTGCGGACCGGGCGGGCCTCCCCGTCCACAACCAGAGTGACCGGGATCGCGTCGGCCTGATAGGTCGCGGCCAGCCCCCCTGCCAGTAACAAAACGGCCAGGGCCACGGCGCCCTGGATCAAGCGATTCCCGTTCATCGCCGGTGGTCTGTCGTCTGTGGTCAAGAAAAAATGGCCGTGCACCTTCCGTCGAACCTGGCCGCCGGATCGCCTTCGGCCATCCGGCTCCGGGCAGGCACCCCTGCGGCACCCAGGAGGGACTCCGTACCGTTGCTTCCTCCCGGACCTGGCGGGGTTTAGAGGCTCCTGCCGCGCAGGACCCACCGTTCAGCACCCTCTGACCGAAGGGATTTCCGGCGACGTGAGCCCTCGGGAAGGAATTCAACCCCGCTATGGCGGATTGCGGGTACAGGGCACCGCCAGCTCCCCGTCTAGCACGGCCATATTCATGTTACCGCAGGATGGGGGATTGTCAAGTGAGGGAATCAGGACGGCAGGGCTTTTCAAAGTTCAAATAGAGAGATAAAATATAGCAAAACGCTGGGGGTGCGCTATGAGTGGGCAAATTCATCCTCAGAGCATTCTGGGATAGGACGCAGATTTCCGCAGGCTTCGCCCGCAGATTCTGAGGATTTTCAAAGACCATCTGCGCAAAATCTGCGGGAATCTGCGTCCAAAGGAAGATTCGCCAGAGTCCAGTTAGAACTTTGAAAAGCC
>DAOTWL010000223.1:0-6200 GCA_034435875.1 Anaerolineae bacterium | reverse complement strand
AGCGCGCCGTAAGCGCGTCGATAAAACCATCCCGCCAGCAACAATGCCGCGACGGCGACGGCCGGCATCATCCAGACGTTCCAGCCTTGTTCGAGCGTCAGTTGCAAGGGGAAATGGGATTTGGGGATTGGGGGTTTTCAATATCACTCCCATCTCCCGCTTGCGGGAGAGGGACCGGGGGTGAGGGCCACCGCCGCAGGCGAGCGGGAGAGGAAAGGGGGCAGGCTGGCGAAAAGGCCAAACTTGAGGGGAGAGGGCAGGGGGTGGGGTGAGAGCATAAGAAACCCGCCACCCGCCCGGAACAAAAAACCTACACTTATGAGGCCCCCGCTGGGGGTGGGGTGAGGATACCCCTACGGCAGAAGGCCGCCAGTCAGTGCGCCCAGCGCTCTCCGCCAGGCGTCCCGTTCCCGGCCCCATGGTTCGCCCCGAAACCGGTAGTCGTTCTTGCGGATGAATTCGTCCAGTTCCGCCAGCCGCCGCTGCCCGATGGCCCGCTGAGATTCCACCAGAGCGGCATATACCGCGCCATCCCGCACCCGGGCCAGCACCTGGCGGAAGTGGAGGAGGCACAGGCCCTCGGAGGCCTGATACGCGGCCAGCAATCCGTCTTCCCCCAGCAGGCGTCCCAGCAGGATGTCCAGATAGAGGTCTTCCATCGCGCGAGCGTAGACACAGGCCAGGCACTCTCCCTGGGGGGCCAGTCGGGTCAGCAGGTCGGCCGCGATATCGGTGGAGCGGGTCCGGCAGGCCTTCAGGGCGGGGAGACGGACCGTTTCGGTCGCATACTGGATTTCCCCCCAGACGTCGCGGGCGATGATAGCCAGCCCCAGCGACGCCCCGGGCCGGGAGATCAGCATCCGGGTATGCTCCCGGCAGAAGCCCTGCGCGCGGCGAATCTCCCGGCGCAGGCTGGGGTCGTTGACGTTCTCCCAGAGGAGGTTATCCAGGTACTGTCCGATGTCCCTTTCCACCAGACGGCAGACTGGACAGCCAGACTGGCCCAGCGCCTCCCGCAGGTCGTGCAACGCCCGGATGTTATCGGTCATGCCCGTCCTCCCAGGCGGCGAAGGAATCGGCGCCACGGGGGCAATTCCGCCCGCGCGGGAACGGGGGATTCCTGTCCCCCAGAGACGACGGGCCGGTTGTCCCGGCCATCCTGCGCCGCTTCCAGCGCGGCGACCCGCTGCCGGAGGGCGTCCCGCTCGGCGCGGAGGCTCTCAGCCAGTCGCCGCAAACCGGTCACCTCGGCCCGCAGGGCCCCATCGGCCAGACTGGCCGCCTGGTAGGCCTTGAGGAAATCCCACAGGCGCCGCTTCATCACCGCGTAGCGCATCTCCATCTCCCGTATCCGGCGGAGGAGGACCTCCAACTCGTCCCGCGCCGGTGGGTCGTCCCGCCCCATCAGGTGACGGACTTTTTCCTCCTCCAGCGCCCCGACGCCCAGAGCCAGCAGCGCGACGAAGGCTTCGCCCCGGGGCCAGCCCTGTTCCTCCGCGATGGCGATGACCTGCTCCACCAGTTCCGGGGTCAGGTCTACGGTGATCCGTACCAGGCCGCCGGGGAAGTACTCGACCTCAAAATCGGCTGCCGGTATCCGGGAAGTCACTTCATCCATCAGGCTTTTCCGATCGTTCATCCCATCTCCACCCGACCATCAAAAAGCCTCTACCCCGATAGGGTAGAGGCTATCAGCCGGTGAATCCGGCGGTTTCGGACAAGCGAGCCTCATCGCTTGAGTGTACACAGGCCTGGTGGCCTGCGCGCTACGATGGAGCCCGGGCAAGCCCTGCCCGGATTCCTCACCCCACCCCCGGCCCCCTCCCTCAACTTTGGCCTTTTTGTCCAAAGTCTTCTTGGATAGGCCCCCAACCGCTCCCCAAGCATAAAAGAAAGATTATTTTTCACTGCGGCGGCGAAGCCGCCGCAGTGAAAAATAATTTCTTTTTGTTCTTCTGGCCGGGCAGGAGGCTATTTTGGGCGATTTTCTAACCTCCTCCCCCGAAAAAGCCAAACTTCAGGGAGGGGGTGGCGGCGCAGCCGCCGGGGGAGGGGTGAGGCCGTAGGGGCAACCCTTGTGGTTGCCCAGCTTGCGGTTGCCCCATATGGGGCAGGGGCAAACCCTGCCCCTACCACGCTGGCGGCCTGCGCTACGGCTCTACTCCCGCTCCTGCTCCCGTTTGGCGGCCTCTATGATCGGCTGCGCCAGGTGGGGTGGGACCTCCTCGTAGTGGTCAAACTCCATCCAGAACAGCCCCCGGCCCTGGGTCATACTGCGCAGTTCGGTGGCGTACCGCTGCATCTCCGCCAGCGGGGCCAGGGCGGTGACGACGCTCTTCCCTCCCTGCTGCTCCAACCCCAGCACGCGGGCCCGTTTGGTGTTCAGGTGGCCCATCACGTCGCCCGTAAACTCCTCCGGAACGGTGATGACGAACTTGTAGATCGGCTCCAGGAGCACCGGACCGGCGCCCAGCATCACCTTCTTGAACGCCTCCCGCCCGGCGATCTGGAAGGCGATGTCTTTGGAGTCCACCGGGTGCTCCTTCCCGTCGTAGACGACGGCCTTCACGTCCACCACGGGGTATCCGGCGATGACGCCGCTCTCCAGCACCTGCCGGATGCCCTTCTCAATGGACGGTTGGAAGGAAGAGGAGATCGCGCCGCCGAAGACTTCCCACCCGTACTCAAAGCCGGTCCCGCGCGGCAGCGGCTCCAGGCGCATGTGGACTTCGGCGAACTGTCCGGCGCCGCCCGTCTGCTTCTTGTGGCGGTAGTAGTCGGAGTGGACGCGGGTAATGGTCTCCCGGTAGGGGACTTTGGGAGTGGCGGTCTCCACGCCGACGCCGAATCGGTTCTCCATCCGCCGGACCGCGATATCCACGTGCGCCTCGCCCATCCCCTCCAGAATGGTCTCCCGGGTGCCCGGCTCCTGCCGCCAGCGCAGGGTCGGGTCTTCCTCGCAGATGCGGGTGAGCGTGGGCGCCATCTTGGCCTGGTCGGCCTTGCTCTTGGGACGGACGGCGACGGCGAAGAGCGGGTGCGGGAAGATGGGGCCGGGAATCTTCACCGCGTGGCCCCGATCGCAGAGGGTGTCGCCGGTGACCGTCTCGGAGAGTTTGGCGACGGCGCCGATGTCGCCCGCGTGCAGGCGGGGGACGGCAATCTGCTCCTTGCCCCGCATCACGTAGAGGGTGCCCAGCCGCTCTTCGGTCTGAGCGCGGCTGTTCCAGACCCGCGTGTCCGATTCCAGCATCCCGCCGTAAATGCGGAAGTAGGTCAATTTGCCCACGTAGGGGTCGGCGGCGGTCTTGAAGACCAGCGCGGCCAGGGGAGCGGTGTCGCTGGGTTCAATCTCCTCCTCTTCGCCGGTGGGGCCTTCGGCCTTCGTCGGACCCCGGTCGGCAGGGGACGGGGCGTAGGCGACCAGGGCGTCCAGCAGGGCCCGGGTGCCAATGTTCTCGGTGGCCGCCGTCACCAGGACCGGCACCACGCTCCCTTTCAGAATGGCTGCCCGCAGGCCGCGCCGGATTTCCCCCTCCGTCAGTTCCTCGCCCTCCAGGTACTTCATAATGAGTTCGTCCTCGCCCTCGGCGGCGGCCTCAATCAGTTGGACGCGCGCCTCCTCGGCCTGCGCCTTTATATCGGCGGGGATGTCGGCGACCTTCGCCTCGGGGCCCATCAGCGCCCGCATCCGCACCAGGTCCACCACCCCCGCGAAGTTGGCCTGAGAGCCGATAGGGAGTTGGAGGGGGACGAAGTTGCGCCGGAACGCGTCCCGCAGCGCCTGCAGGGTGCGGGCGAAGTCGGCATTCTCCCGGTTCATCTTGTTGACCACCACCATCCGGGGCAGGTCGTACTGGTCGGCGTAGTTCCAGACCAGTTCAGTGCCGACCTCCACGCCGCCGACGGGGTCCACCAGTACGAGCGCCAGGTCGGCGACGCGGATGCCGCTGATGACCTCACCGATAAAGTCCAGATAGCCGGGGGGGTCCAGGACGTTCAGTTTACATCCCTCCCACTCCACCGGCATGAGGGCAAGGCTCAGGGAGATACGCCGTCGGATTTCCTCTTCGTCAAAATCGGAGACAGTGGTGCCGTCTTCCACCCGTCCCATACGGTTGGTGGCGCCGCTGGCGAAGAGCATCGCCTCGGCCAGGGATGTCTTGCCGCTGCTGCCATGACCCAGCAGAACCAGGTTGCGAATATGTTGGGTCGTGTACTCCTTCAACTCAACCTCCTGACAGGGATTCGTTGGAAGCAAGACGCAGGTAAACGCAGATGAACGCGGATTTTTTTCTTTGTTCATATCTGCGTTTATCCGCGTAAATCCGCGTCCGCTTTTTTGTCCAAAACCTGCAGACAGTTTCGGAGACCGGCCGGTCGGGCCCGGGCTTCAGTAAGTATTCTAACGGAAAACTGCGAAACTGTCAATCCGGTTTGGGGCGGCGGCTTGCCTGTGCAGGGGGTAGTGCTATAATATCTGCAACCGACGGCAGGAGTCATCCATGGGAGAAACCTCAGCCACCCGCCGTGTCACCATACTGGTCGCCACCTGCAGTTCGTTCCTCACTCCCTTTATGGGGTCGGCGCTGAACATCGCCCTGCCGTCCATCGGCCGGGAGTTCGCCGCCGACGCACTGTTGCTGGGGTGGATTTCCACCGCCTACCTCCTGGCCTCGGCGATGTTCCTGGTCCCCTTCGGCAAACTGGCCGACCTGCGGGGCCGGAAGCGCATCTTCGTCTGGGGACTGGTGGTCTACGCCGTCGGCGCGCTGGCCTCCGGCCTGGCCCCATCGGTGGGTGCGCTGATCGCCGCCCGGGTGGTGCAGGGGGTCGGCGGCGCGATGATTTTCGGCACCGGCGTCGCCATTCTGACCTCCGTCTTCCCGCCCCAGGAGCGGGGACGGGTGCTGGGGTTGAATGTCGCCGCCGTCTACGTGGGCCTCTCCGTCGGGCCGTTCCTGGGCGGCGTCCTCACCCAGCAGTGGGGCTGGCGGAGCATCTTTTTCATAAACGTGCCGCTGGCCGCGCTGGTCGCCGCGCTGGCCGCCGGGAAACTCCAGGGGGAGTGGCGGGCCAACGGGGAAGGCTTTGACGGGCCCGGCTCCCTCCTCTATGGCCTGGGGTTGGCCACCCTCATCTACAGCTTCTCCCGCCTCCCATCGGCGTTGGGTGCCGTGCTGACCCTGGCCGGTCTGCTGATCCTGGCCCTCTTCGCCTTCTGGGAAGCGCGGGCGCAGGCCCCGGTCCTGGAACTGAACCTCTTCCGGAACAACCCGGCCTTCACCTTCTCCAACCTGGCCGCGCTCATCAACTACAGCGCCACCTCCGCCGTGGGCTTCCTGCTCAGCCTGTACCTGCAATCGGTGCGCGGGGTGAGCCCGCGGCAGGCGGGGACCGTCCTCCTGGCCCAGCCGGCCATTCAGGCCCTCTTCTCCCCGCTGGCGGGCTGGCTCTCCGACCGGGTGGAGCCGCGCATCGTCGCCTCTACCGGCATGGCGCTGACGGTGGTCGGGCTGGCCCTGCTCTACCCGCTGGGGCCGGACACCGCCGTCCCCTACGTCGTCGGCGTCCTGGTCCTGCTGGGATTCGGGTTCGCCCTCTTCTCTTCTCCCAACACCAACGCGGTGATGAGTTCGGTGGACCGTGCCCGCTACGGCGTCGCCTCGGCGACGCTGGCGACGATGCGGCTGACCGGCCAGATGCTCAGCATGGGTATCGTGATGCTGATTTTCGCGCTCTTGATGGGCGGGACAGCGGTGACGCCGGAGACCGCCGCTCGCTTCCTGACCAGCGCGCGGGCCGCCTTCGGCGTCTTCGTCGTCCTCTGCATCCTGGGCGTCTTCGCCTCGCTGGCCCGGGGGAACATCCGCGCCCGGCCCGCCCCTGCAGGCTGACGCCTGGCGCACAATGGAGGGGCAACCCTCAAAGGAGGCCCATATGCATCCATTTCAGGCTGGGTTTGGTCGCCCCTCCCGCCGCCCCGGGCGCCGATGGGAAATGGGCCTCCCCTGGGCGCTCTCGCGCCAGGCGTCAACCTTCGTTGACGCTTCTGAGAGCGTCGCTGTGGAGGTAGGAAACTGCCAGCAATTATCCTTGCCGAACGGAGCGGCCATTCAGAGGGGTTTTGCGGCGGCCGAAGGCCGCCGCAAAACTCCTACCTGAACTCTCTCCCCTGAACTTTGGCTTTTGGGGCGAAG
>DAOTWL010000222.1:0-3360 GCA_034435875.1 Anaerolineae bacterium | reverse complement strand
CCGCCTCCGCTGCGCCGCGCACGATGCCCTCCACAGAGGTGGCCTCGCTGATGGCCCGGGCGGCCCGGTAGAGGGCCTCCGTCTCAGCCAGGGCCTGACGGGTCTGCTCCAGGCGGCGGATGGACTGAATCGCCACAGCGGCCTGGCCAGCCAGAGCGTTCAGGCGGCGCAGTTCGCCCTCCGGGAATTCGGTCGGCTGACCGTACATGCCATTTAAGAAACCGATCCACTGCCCGGCGACGACCAGTGGCTGGACGATAGCCGCCCTTGCCTGGAACAGGTGGAGGAAGAATCGGCGTGTATCTTCATCCAGATGGGGATCAGCCTCTATGTTTGTGCTAATCGTCGGAGCATATGCAGACAGAAGAGATGTTGCCACCGGAAAACTTCTCAGAGGGTGCTGCGTGGGTACATCGGCAGGAATCTTGCGGGCAAGGATCAGAATCCAATCCGGCGTATCTTCGGCTGTCCAGGGACGATCAAAAACGTCTATAGTGACATTCCGGTCGGCCTTGCCCAGGACAGTGTATCGGCAGAGCACGTCCAGGATGTCGTCGTAGGACTGGGCGGCGTTCAGTTCCGCGCTGGCCTGATACAGCATCTCCGTCTCGGCCAGGGCCTCTTGGGTCTGCTCAAAGAGACGACGGTTTTCCAGGGCCAGTGCCAGTTGTTCCTGAACCGTTGTAATGAACGCCAGTTCGTCTTCCGTCCAGACCCGGGGGCCGACCTCCTCCAGCCCCAGCAGACCGACCGGCTGTTTCCCCACCATAACAGGAGCCAGCAGAAGGGAACGCCCGTCCTGTTCCATCACCAGGGGGCGATCCAGCGGAGTATCCGGTACCGGGATGGGCAGCGGCTGGGAGAGGGGGGATACCGTTTCCAGGTCATACAGGTACCCGGGGGACACCGGCTGGCGACTGAGGTAAGCCTCCCACTCCTGACGGATATAGCGGGTTTGAACCGCCTCCATCTGCCGCAGCGCTTCCTGGGTCCGCTCAAACAATCGGGCATTCTGGATCGCAACGGCCAATTGGTCGGCAACCAGTTGGAAAGTGGTAATGTCTTCCGGGGAGAATGCGGCCTCCCGGTCGCTCTGAATGGTCAGCGCGCCGATGACATTCTCGCCGGCAACCAGGGGGATAGCCAGTTCGGAGCGGGTGTTCGGCAGCAAGGGGTTCTCAAAGCGAACGGGCTCCGTCCCTACATCCAGAGCGATCCGCGGCTGGCGGTTGGCAATACACCAGCCGATCATAGAATGGCCTCCGACCTCCAGCCGATATCCTTCCTCCACCATTCTGCGGCCCGCTTCGCCCGTACCAGCCTTTAAAACGGCATATCGTCCCGCCTCATCCACCAGGAAAAGGCCCACATAATAAAGGTCAAATTCCTGGCGGAGTACTTCTACGGAGGTCTGGAAAAGGGTGGGAAGGTCCAAGATGGAGATCGTCGCACGGGCGATGTTGGCCGCCGCCCGGAGTTGGACGTGGCGACGCTGGAGTTCCGCTCGGGCCTCCCGCTCCCGATGAACCTGTTCCTCCAGAGCAGCACTCAGGCCCCGGTAAGTGCGCTCAAATTCCGCAATCGCATCCTGAGTGCGGACATCCATCAGACACAGGAACCATCGGGAGCGGTAACTTTCCAGGGGGACGGCGACGGTCTTGAACGCGCCGTTTTCCAGCACTGTCATCAGAGCCCGAGCGAGCGCGCTAAGAGCCTCTACCACTGATTGCGGCCCCAACCCCATCCGGATCCACTCACCCACGCGGTGAGAACATTCCTCTGCGGAAAGGGTGCCGGCCACTTCCTGGAGGAACATTTCCACCAGTTGCCGGCCGACCTCCGGCAACGGACGAATGGAGGCCATGCGACCGGTGTTGTGAAAGACGTTTCGGCGCAACGCATCCTCTACCTGCGCCTGCAAGACTGACTTTTGATCCTCCAGAATCTTCAGAAGATCCAGATGTTCCATTCCCTTCGCTCCTTGTCTCCGCCGGACCGCCCCTGGATTCTTGCCCGGTCAGGTGACCGCCACCTTGAAGGTGACGGCCAACTGACACCGGATTGACGCGGTTTCCCCGCGGGACGGGCTTTTCAGCCCATTCGGACGGCCTGGAAAGGCCATCCTGCGAAAGGATTACCGCCGAACAAGGATGGCCCCGTAGAACTCCAGGCCCACACCTTCCCGGTCCTCTTGGGTGATCTGGTCTTGAAGCCCCAACCATTCCGCCAGGGGACGGAATCCAGGCTCATCGGCTTCCCATGGCTTCATCCATTCTATAGATTGCTCCAGAGTCAGGAAGTGATAGGGGCTGCCCATCCGATCAAACATATCCAGAAACTGTTGCATCCGGGGCGTCATCAGGTTCGGGTCCTTTGTCTCAAAAGTAGCGAACATTTTGCTACCTGGCGCCGCCCATTCATAAAGCGCCCTGGCAATCCGCCGGACCTCCTCTTCGGTGAAGAAGCAGGTCATCGCGTTAAACCCAATGGCTACCTTCCGGTTGTCGCCGAAGAGTTCCGGGACCACCGGAGAACGCAGAAGAGCGTCAATGTCCCGAACGTCCGCCTCAATGTACCGGACCCGGGGATTTCCCTCCAGCAACTGGGCACCGTAGGCCACGACAACGGGGTCGTTATCCACGTAAATCACTCTGGCATAGGGAACTGTTTCGTGAATGTGCTCCATCGTCGGCAGCCCCGATCCCAGGTCCAGGAAGCAGTCAAACCCTTCGTGGCTGAGACGGAGCACAGCCTCGTGGAGAAACATCCGCAACATCCGGACCCACTTACGGGTAGAGGGGACCAGGCTGATCATATATTCGGCCGCCTGTCGGTCCGCCTCAAAGTTGTGATGGCCGCCCAGGACGTAGTCGTAGACCCGTCCGGCGTTGGGGATAGAGGTATCCATTGCAGCGATGCGGCGTTCCATGAGAGTCCTCCTTAAGGTGAATTTGATAGAACAGGTCGGACGACCTGCTTGTCACAGATTAGAAAGAGCGTTACGGCCCGGAGACTCCGGGTTCCGAACCATCTCCCTCGGGAATCCCCAGTTGGACAAAAGTCCGGGGCGTCCGCAGGGCGCGGCCCAGTTCCTGAACGGCAACTTGCAAAACCCCCTGCATATCCGGAGCCGCCTGGATGCGCTCCACAATCTGGCGGGTCAGGCGCTCCCGCTCCGCCCGCCGCTGCGCCTCCTCATATGAACGAGCATTTTGCAGAGCAATCGCCACCTGGCTGGCCATCGCCGTGAGGAGGTCCTGGTCGTGGCGGTCGTAGGCGCGCGGGGTGGTGTAACTCTGCACCGCCATCACGCCCAGGACCTGCTCACCGATCATCAGCGGCACCCCCAGCCAGGATTGA
>DAOTWL010000221.1:0-4085 GCA_034435875.1 Anaerolineae bacterium | reverse complement strand
GCCGCCACTCCCAGCAGCCCCAGCCCTTCCAGCGCAGCCCACCCCAGTTCCAACGCCATCCCCCAGGGGTCGTAGGTCAACCGGAAGGCCAACTGCGCATCCAGCGGCTCGTGGTCCCGGTAGGCGGCACCGTCCAGATACGCCTCGCCCGAGGCAGCCCCCACCCGCACCGCTCCCGTGCCCTCCAATTCCAGGAAAGCATAGCGGTAGACGCTGTGGGAACGATTGTCCGGCGGGAAGGAGAAGCGGTAAAAGCCCGGAGCCGTCACGCCCTCCAGCGGGAGGACAGATACGGCCAGGTCGGTGGTGGATTGAGGGTCGGCGCGCAGGTGGAGCAGGAGACGGCCGGTCGTTCCCGGCTCCGGCTCCAACCAGAACTCCACTCCATTCAGCCCGCCGTGTCGGGCCACAAAGGTCTGGCCGACGGTGTGGCCGGGCTCCAGAACCACCGCCGCCTCGGACACAACGGCCGTCTGGTCCCGGTCCACAAAAGGGGAGCAGCCGCTCAGGAAAATCAGCGCAGCGAGGGCGAGCACCCTCGCGGCCCACCGGCGGCGACGGTCAGGAAGAGAACAGGACAACGCCTCCCTCCGTCATCCGGGCGATCTGGCCTTCCAACTGGCGGTACTCCTCCTCCGAATAGACGTGGGGCTCTAGGGCGGGGATGTTCATCGTTTTCTTCACAACGGCAAAAGCGTCCTCCCGGGGCGCCCCCCGGTAAACCACCAGCAGGTCTATGTCGCTGGCGACGGTGAAATTCCCCCGGGCCCATGAGCCGAAGAGAACCACCCGCAGGGGTGGGAGAACTTCCTTCAGGACCTCCAGCCGCTCCGTCAGACGCCGCACCAATTCGGCCTGGTCAAACTTGGGAAAGAAGACGCGCACAGAATTCAATGATTTCCTCAGCGTACCCGATCAGACGGGTTGCTTCTCGGTCGGTATAGCGGGCCCGGGGAGAGCCTGACGGGTGGGCATTTGGATAGCGGGTCGGAATATACGCCTTGTCCAGTTCCAGCGCCCCATCTATCAGCGTCGGCGCAACCGGAACCCGTTTCCCCAACTCCTGCAGCAGGTCGGCAACGGAGTGGCCCCAAGCCTCGGCGCCCATCTTCTGAAACACGGCTTTCACCGCCTTCTCGGCGGCTTGCTGGGCCGAGAAGCAGGCCCAGTCATAGAACCCCCGCTCCCGGTCGCTGCGGGCATGCTCCAGATCCCCCATCGCCTGATCCATCCAGTCCCGGCTCCGCTCCACTGTAGCCCCCTGGCTGCTCCTTGCTGTCCCGCGTCTCCGGCGAGCTGGCTTTATTCTACTACGCCCCCCGATGTCTGTCAACCACGGACGACAGACTACCGACCATTGACCACTAACGGCTGACGGCTACCGCCAACTTGCCATCTCCGCAACCCGGGCCTATAATATGCCTTGTCTCTGCGTCCTCCGCGTCCCCTGCGGTTAGAGAAAGCAGAATGACCCTGGTCTATCTGGCCATCGCGTGGCTGACAGGCATCGCTCTGGGAAAGGCCGTCCATCCCCCCTGGCAGGCCCTGCTGCTCCTCGGACTGGCCGCCGTCGTCGGCCGGGCCGGCTGGCGGGATTCCCCCCTCGTCCGCTCTGCCTGCGTCCTCCTCCTGGCCGCCACACTGGGGGCGGGACGGCTACTCTCTGCCCTCCCCCGCCTCCCTCCGAACGCCCTGGCCCACTACAACGACATCGGCCCCGTCTTGGTAGAAGGGACGGTCGCCGCCGCACCGGACGAACGGGATACGTACACCCGCCTGCGCCTGCGGGCCGAACGGCTCACCTTCCCCGATGGACGAGAGGTCCCCGTACAGGGAACCGCCCTGGTCTATCTCCCCCGCTATCCGACTTTTTCCTACGGCGACCGGGTACAGGTAACTGGCCTTCTGGAGACCCCACCGGAGTTTGCCGATTTCTCCTACCGGGAGTACCTGGCCCGGCAGGGAATCTTTTCCCTCATCCGGCGGGCACAGGCGATCTCGGTGGGGAAAGGGACGGTCCACCCTCTCTGGGCTCTCCTCTTCTCCCTCCGATGGCGCGCTCAGGAGGTCATCGGCCGCATCCTCCACGAACCAGCCGCCTCCCTCCTGACCGGTATCCTTCTGGGCGTGGAAGGGGGCATCCCGAAGGACGTCAACGACGCCTTCGCCGCCACCGGTACCACCCACATCATTGCCATCAGCGGGTTCAACATCGCCATCATCAGCGGCATCTTCTACCGACTCTTCCGCCGCTGGCTGGGGCCCCGCCGGGCCGTCTGGCCGTCCATTGCCGGCGTCGTCCTCTACACCCTCCTGGTCGGGGCGACGGCGTCGGTGGTCCGGGCCGCCGTTATGGGCATCCTCTACCTGCTGGGACGACACCTGGGCCGCCCCACCTACGTCCCCGCCTCTCTGGCCGCCGCCGCGATCGGGATGACCCTCCTGAACCCCCTGCTCCTCTGGGACGTGGGCTTCCAGTTGAGTTTCGCCGCCACCCTGGGGCTGGTGCTCTATGTGGACCGGCTGGAACGCGGGGCGGTCCGCCTTCTGGCCCGCGCGCTCCCCGAAGACCGCGTCCGGCAGGCCATGGGCCTCCTCTCCGACGCTCTGCTGGTCACCCTGGCCGCGCAGATCGCCACCCTCCCGTTGACCCTCTACTACTTCCGCCGCCTCTCCCTCGTCTCCCTCCTGACCAACTTCCTGATCCTTCCGGCGCAGCCGGGGGTGATGATTTGGGGAGGACTGGCGACACTGGCGGGGATGCTCTGGCTTCCCCTGGGACGATGCCTGGGCTGGGTGGCGTGGCTCTTTCTGACCTACACCATAGAGGTCGTGCGGTGGGCGGCAGGCATCCCCTACGCGTGGGTGGACGTGGGGCGGATGACGGCAACAGAGACGTGGGCCCTCTACGGCCTGCTCGGCCTCTTCACGGCCGGGCTGGACCCGCAGGTTCGGGCCCGGGCGCGCGCCTTATGGGCCAGTTTGACGGGGCGCCTGAGCGACCGTCTCCTGCTCGGAGCCGCCGCGCTCCTTCTCCTGCTGGTGGGGGTCGCCCGCTTCTCCCTGCCCGACGGCCGGCTGCACGTGGTCTTTCTGGACGTGACCGGCGGGGACGCCGTCTTCATCCGTACCCCCTCGGGACGGCAAATACTGGTCGGCGGGGCCCCCGGCACGACGGGCCTCCTGGCCGCCCTGGGCCGCCGGATGCCCTTCTGGGACCACGACCTGGATGTGGTCGTCCTCCCCCGGCCCGCCGAGGACCTCCTGCCGGGCCTGATCGCGGTCCTGGAACGGTACCCGGTCCGCCACCTGATCGCCCGGGACGAGGGCTGCGCCGGCGCCCTCTGCGACCGCTGGCGGGCCGTCGCCTCGGGGGCCGCGCGGCAGGTCTGGCGGGGGGAACAGGGCCTGCAACTGACCCTGGACGAGGGGCTCCTGCTCACCGTCCTCCACCCCGGCCCCTCCCCGAATCCGGATGACCCCTCGGTGGTGGTGCGGCTGGACTACGGGTCGGTCTGCTTCCTGCTGACGGGGAACCTTCGGGAAGCGGGGCAGGAGGCGCTGGCGGAAGCGGAAGAGTGGCTGCGCTGCGACATTCTGAAGGCGCCGCATCACGGGGGCACTCCGGCCCTGACGGACCGGTTTCTGAATCGGGTGGGTCCGGACGTCGTGGTCGTTCCGGCGGGCGACCCGGTGACCTTCTGGCGCCAGAGAACGGACCGCCGTCTGGCAGAGACGGCGGTCTACCGGATAGAGGACCAGGGCACCGTAGAAATCATCAGTGACGGCCACCGGTACTGGGTGGAGACGAAGCGGTAGCCCGAAACCGCACGTCGTCAGCCACGAAATTGCTCGCAGTCAGCCACGAAGCTGCTCGTAGTCCGCCACGAAGCGCAGCGGAGTAGCGTCTACGGCACTCCACTCCGTTTCGTGCCTTACTACGAACGGTGAACATGCTCGTAGTCCGCCACGCAGCGCAGCGGAGTGGCGGTCCAGACGGCACTCCACTTCGTTTCGTGCCTTACTACGAACGGTGAACATGCTCGTAGTCAGCCACGAAGCGCAGCGGAGTGGCGTTCCAGACG
>DAOTWL010000220.1:0-1613 GCA_034435875.1 Anaerolineae bacterium | reverse complement strand
GGGAGAGGGGCCGGGGGTGAGGTGAGCCGCCGGGGGAGGGGTGAGGCCGTAGGGGCAGGGGCAAGCCCTGCCCCTACTCCTCCAGGATGGACCCGAACGTCAGCGTGGCGACGGCCAGAATCACCAGGTCGTAGACGACGATGAGGCGGAGCCAGCCGCCCGTTTCTGCCAGCGTCCCTCCCGCCAGCAGCGCGCCGGTGGTCTGGACGGCGGCGATGAGAACCGGGAAGGCCAGAGGAAGGAGCAAGACGGGCAGCAGGACCTCGCGCGCCCGGGTGTTCACCGCGATGGCCGCCAGCAGAGTCCCCACGGCGGCATACCCCACCGTCCCCAGGAGCGTCACCAGTACGACCTCCGGGCGCAGCAGCGGGACGTTGAACAGTCCGGCGAACAGGGGAAGCAGGACCATTTCCACGATGAGGATGAAGAACAGGTTCCCCAGCGCCTTACCGAAGAGGATGGCCGTCCGGTCCACGGGGGCCAGGAGAAGACCGTCTATACAGCCGGTCTGATGCTCCCGGACCAGGGAGCGGCTCAGACCCAGGGTGCCGGCGAAGGCGACGGTGGCCCAGAGGACGCCCGGCGCGGCGGCGCGGGCGGTCGCGCCGCGCAGGTCCAGGGCGAAACTGAAGACCAGGAGCGACAGCACCGCGAAGACCAGCATGGCGCTGACAATCTCCCGGGTATGCCACTCTGCGGCCACGTCTTTGACGACAATGGCCCACATCTGATCCAAGAAGTCCATCGTGGGAAGAGTATACCGCAGAATGCCGAATGGGGCAACTTTGCACTCATCCCTTCTCGTGGTAAAATAAACCCACCTGGAAGGAGGTGAACCCGATGGAACTTTCGCAGTATCTCCAGATTCTGCGCAAACGGTGGTGGATTATCGCCGTCGCGGTGCTGGTGACGGCGGTCAGCGCCATCGCCTTCAGCCGTCTCCAGACCCCCGTTTACCAATCCATGGCCGAAGTCCTCATCCAGCCCGCCCGTCCCGATTTCGGCCTCACCCAGTCCGCCAAGACGCTGCTCCGGTCCTATATGAGCGTCGCCGACTCCAACAAGTGGGCCCAGGAGGTGCTCACCCGGCTGAGTCTGGATATGAAGCCGGAGCAGTTGCGGGCCAACGCCCGGTTCGCGGCCGAGGACGACCGGATGATTATCCGGATTGAGATTGAGGATACGGACGGTGAGCAGGCCAACCGCATCGCCAGAACCTGGGCCACCCTGCTGGTGGAGTGGCGCGATCAGGAGAACCAGAAACAGCGCAAGGAAGACCGGGTCTTTGCCGAACTGCGGGACGAACCGATATACTCCCAGACCTGGCCTCCACGTCTCCCCATTATGGCGATTGCCGGGGCCGTTCTCGGCCTGATTATTGCCTTCGTCATCCTCTTCTTCCTGGAGTGGGCCGAGGCGGGCATCATCCGCACCCCCGACGAGGTGGAGCAATGGTTGGGCCTGGCCGTACTGGGAACTGTCCCTCCGGCCGAGCAAGCCCATCGTTGGTAGTCAGCCACGGAGCGCAGCGGAGTGGCGTTCACGGTTTACGGCACTCCACTTCGTTTCGTGCCTCACTACGAACGATGGATGTTGGTAGTCAGCCACGGAGC
>DAOTWL010000219.1:0-3495 GCA_034435875.1 Anaerolineae bacterium | reverse complement strand
TGGCACTTGCTCCGGTCTTTCGTCGCGCGGAAGGAGCGGGTCGTCTTCGCCACCACCACCCACATCTTCAAGCCCCGGCGGGCCCCCCTGCTGCTGAACCCGTACCCGGACCCGGCGCAGGTCGCGCTGGTGCTGACGCGATGGTCTGCCGTCATCCTGGCCGCCGAACTGGGCGAAGAGGGAGACCCTCAGATGGCTGCGCACGCCCCCTATCCGGCTACCCCGCGCAAACTGGTCGGGCTGAAGTCGGAGGTGGTCACCGACCTGGCCCGGCGGATGCCCGGCGTCACCTGGCTGGTGGAGGCCGACGGCGCCAAGGGCCGCGCACTGAAGGCGCCCGCCAACCACGAACCCGTCATCCCCTCCGGCGCCCGGCGGGTCGTGGTGGTGGGGAGCCTGACCGCGCTGGGCCGCCCCCTGGACGACGCGGCCGTCCATCGGGCCGACCGGGCCGCCGCGCTCCTGCGGGTCCCCCTGGGCACCCCCATCACGCCGGATATGGTCGCCGGTCTCCTGGGACACGCCAGCGGAGGGCTCAAGTCCGTCCCGCGCCAGGCGACGGTCGTCGCCCTGCTCACCCAGCCAGAGCCGGCCCCGCGCCCCGAGGCGCCCGCCATCGCCCGGCAACTGCTGCTGGGCCGGCGCATCCGCCGCGTCGTCCTGGCCAACCCCCGCGCGCCGGACCCCGTCCTGGAGGTGTGGGAATGAGGGTCGCCGGAGTGATCCTGGCCGCCGGCGGCTCCACCCGCTTCGGTCAGCCCAAGCAACTGCTGGACTGGAACGGCATCCCCCTGGTCGCCCACGTCGCCGACGTGGCGCTGGCGGCGGAACTCTCGCCCACCGTGGTCGTCTTGGGACATTCGGCGGAGAAGGTCCAGGCCGCCCTGGCGGGCCGCCCTGTCCCCATCGCCACCAACTGGCGCTGGGAGGAGGGGATGAGCACCTCCGTCCAGACCGGCCTCGGCGCCCTCCCCCCCGACACCGACGCGGCCATCTTCCTCCAGTGCGACCAGCCGCTGGTCACCCCCGACCTCCTGCGCCGCCTGGTCGCCCGGTTTGGGGAGACGGGCGCGCCCATCGTCTGCCCGGTCTACCGGGGCCGGCGCGCCTCCCCCACCCTGTTCGCCCGTCCCCTCTTCCCCGAACTGTCCAGGGTGACGGGGGACCAGGGCGGGCGCGCGCTCATCCTCCGCCACCCCGAGGCGGTGGAGACGGTGGAGGTGGAGGACCCCGACCTCCTGGCCGATGTGGACACGCCGGAGGAGTACGAACGACTGCGGGCCCGGTACGGCATGCCGCCCCCGGCCCGGCTACTCCTGGCCTCCGTCCGTCACCTGATCGTGGATATGGACGGCGTCCTCTGGCGGGGCGACCAGCCCATGCCGGGCCTGGCCGACTTCTTCGCCACCCTGCGGGGGCTGGAGGTCCGCTTCGTCCTGGCGACCAACAACGCCAGCAAGCGGCCCGAGGAGTACCGGGAGAAACTGGCCCGCTTCGGGGTGGAGGTCCCGCCGGAGGCCATCCTGACCTCCGCCCAGGCGACGGCGGAGTATCTGGCCGCCCTGGCGCCGCCCGGCACCCCCGTCTACGCCATCGGCGGGAACGGCGTCCGGCACGCGCTGACGGAGAAGGGGTTCGTCCTGGCCGAAGAGGACGCCCGATACGTGGTGGTGGGCTGGGACCCCGACCTCCACTGGCAGAAACTGGCGAAAGCGGCGCTGCTGATCCAGCGGGGGGCCGGTTTCATCGGCACCAATCCGGATACCACCTACCCCACTCCGGCGGGACTGGTGCCGGGCAACGGGAGCAACCTGGCCGTCCTGGAGTTGACGACGAGGGTGAAGCCGGTGGTCATCGGCAAGCCGGAGCCGTGGCTCTACCGGGCCGCGATGGCCCGTATGGAGGCGGCGCCGGAGACGACGGCCGCCCTGGGCGACCGGCTGGATACGGACATTCTCGGCGGGCGGCGGGCCGGCCTGCGAACCATCCTGGTCCTCTCCGGCATCAGCACGCCGGAGGACCTGGCCCGCTCGCCGGTGCGGCCCGACCTGGTCTGTGCCGACATCGGGGAACTGGCCCGAATGTGGAGGGAGGTCAGAGAGGGATGAACACCGAGGCGCGCGGGGATTGCCCGATTCTGGTGGTTGCTCACGGCGACCTGGGGGAGGCACTGGTACGGGCGGCGGAGATGATTATGGGGTCCCAGCCCGACCTTTTTGCCATCGCCCTGTGGCCGGAGGAGAGCCCCGCGACCCTCCAGGAGAAATTGACGGCTGCCCTCCAGCAGGCAGGCAACCGGCCGGCTCTGGTGCTGGTGGACCTGCTGGGCGGCACCCCCTTCAACGTGATCGCCCGCCATCTACGGGAGAAAGAGGTCGCCTGCGTGACCGGCGTCAACCTCCCGATGTTGCTGGAGGTGCTGACGGTTCGGGATGAGGGGCTCTCGCCCGCCGAACTGGCCGCGCGGGCCGGGCAGTCCGGCCAGAACAGCATACGGACGTGCCAGGCAATTCTGGAAGATGCCTGGCACGTCTGATCGGGGAGGTCGGGAATGACGGAACTGGCCGAAGAGGTCCTGAAGTTAGTCATCGCGACGCTGGTCGGTGGCATCATCGGCGCCGAACGGGAGTTTCGGGATAAAAGCGCGGGCTTCCGCACCATCCTGCTCATCACCGTCGGCTCCACCCTCTTCACCATCTTCTCCCTGGGCATCGGCGTGGAGACCAACCCCACGCGCATCGCGGCCAACATTGTCACCGGCATCGGCTTTCTGGGCGCAGGCGCCATCCTGCGGGAGGGGCATCGGGTCACCGGCCTGACCACCGCCGCGACTATCTGGCTGGCCGCGGCGCTGGGCATGGGTATCGGGGCCGGCAAATTCGCCCTGGTGGGCATTGCCACAGCGCTCACCCTGGTGGTCCTCTGGGTTTTCCCGTCCCTGGAGAACTGGCTGGACCGCACAAGGGAGACCGTCTCTTACGAAATCTCCCTCCCCATCCAATCCCCCCGACGGAAAACCCTGCTGGAGACGTTTGCGTCCTACGGCGTTCAGGTGTACCACCATCGGGAGATCAAAACCGGCGACATCGTGGTCACCACCCTGCGCACAACGGGCCGTAGGGAGAACCACCGGAGGCTGTTGGAGACACTCCTGCAAGACCCGGAAGTGACAGAGGTCCGGTACTAATCGGATTCCTCTCCCACCACCACGAACTCCCGCTGGACCGGGATGTTGCCCATCGGGGCGAACATCGGCGGAAGGTAGCGGCCGGCCCCCTCCCCAACCCCCGGCGGGTAGGCCGTTGGCGGCTGCACCACCACCACCGGCGGATACGGCCCGGCGTACGGCATCCGCGGCTCCTGCTTGCGGCGCGTCACCCAGATAATCAGCAGGCTCGGCGGAATGCTCGCCGCCACCCCGCAGACCGCCCCCGCAATCACCGCCAGCGACTGGTCCGATAGCCGCTGTCCGATAATGACCGCCAGCGTCAGCCC